>JAFVQP010000209.1 GCA_017504735.1 Clostridia bacterium
GGGCAGGCGAAGTTATTGTCAATTCCCTCGATGCTGATGATAAGAAAAATGGTTTTGATATTCCGCTTTTAGAAAAAGTATGCAATCGTGTAAACGTACCTGTGATTGCATCGGGCGGAGCGGCAAAAGAGGAAGATTTTGTGGATTTATTCCGTAAAATTCCCGTTGTGGATGCAGGGTTGGCATCTTCGATATTCCACCTTCAGAAGGTGAACGTCAATCATTTAAAGGAAACCCTTGCAAAAAATAACGTCAACGTAAGATGGTAATTTGTAGCCTTGAAGGTTTTGCCTTCAGGGCTTTTTTTACGCTTTGTTCTTGATAAAAAGCGGTATATATGTATATTTATTAAACAAATTACACTATGCAATATAATTTTATTCAATAATATTAAGGTAGAATAGTTGACAAAAAGCTTTTTTTCAGGTAGAATGGTAAATGGATTATAAGCGAAATTGGGTCTTAATGCCCTAAAATAGGCATAGGTCGAATTTTGACGGATAACAAAACCGAGATAGAGGAATATTTCATGGGAAGAAAAATGAAAGCAAAACTGATCGCATTCTTAATGGCGATTTTATCGTTGTTTATATTTGCGGGCTGTTCCATGGGTGAGAGTTTGGATGAGATATTGGAAACGCGTGATCTCAATCCTCGCATTACCTACTATGCAAACGGCGGGCTATTTGAAAGCAACAGCGCGGTAAAAACTTTGTATTATCCCATTGGTGCAAAAGCGCTTAATATCGGTAAAGTCAACCCTACGAGCGGTTCTGTTGGCGTAAAACGTGACGGGTTTGAGCTGATCGGTTGGTGCGAGGTGGAAGAAAGTAAAGTCCTTGATAAGGAAAAGGGCTTGTGCGAACTTGGTGACGAGTGGGATTTCACCACACAGCTTCAAGAGGGTGACGATATCATTTTGGCTGCAAAATGGCGCGCTTTGGTCGGCTTACAAGTTGTGATGGTTTGCGACGAAGGGGATACGATTGCGGTTGGCAATAAGGTTGAAAACGATGCAACCTTGAAGGGCACAGCCTTTAAAAATGGGGACGTAATCGGTGAAATTGCATACGACTCCAAGGACACGGTTAGCAGTGCGGCAACCCCTGATGCCCGTTTGTTTACCGTTAAGGACAAAACGCATACGTTTTACAGTTACTATTGGGATAAAGCATGTACGCAGGAAATTTCATGGCCCATTAAGGATCAGGAAGAACCGCAAACCGTATATGCGAAATACATAAAAGGGAACTGGACGTTCGTTCGCACGGCTGACGACGTGTATAAGATGTTCAACGCTTTAAAGGGCGGCGCCAATAAGAGTTATTGGATTTGTAACGACATTACCTATACGCAATCTGCGACGATAGAGGGGATGTCCTCCTTTGCAGGCGAAATTCGAGGCAATGGTTATACGATTCGCGGGTTGAAATTTAGCAAAGCGCTTACGCAGGCTATTAACAAGTTCTCTATTTTCGGCGATATCAAGGCAACGGCAAAAATTACCGACCTTACCTTGGCGGACGTAAGTGTAAACTTGAAGCTTCGTCCCAACATTCACACACAGGTATATCTCGTATTTATGTCCAAAGCGGCAGAGGCAGCGGTATCGAACGTAACGATTTCGATGGTTGAAACGGATGCGTTTATCATTGACGGCCCTGATACTTCATTTGTGGATAATATCAACGGTATGGGTGTGGAAAATTATGACAGCTGCTTGTACGGCGGTTATACGGCGGATTCAGAATATCTTGCAGAATCGTCGGGCGAGGGCTTTACGGTGACAGGCGCTCCTCAAGAGTTTATCACCATTAAATAAGAAAAACATTGGAGGAATATATATGAAAAAATCGGTAAAGAGATTTGGATGTCTTGCACTTAGCGCATTCACAGCTATGTCCGTACTTTCAAGTTGTAAAGGCGGTAAAGGCGGCGGTGGCGGCAGCGGTGATAAGGCTTACGACACGGAAACGCGCGCAATGGTATTTGCTACGGATGCATTGGACGGTAACTTTAACCCCTTCTTTGCAACCTCGGCAACGGATACGAACATTGCTGCAATGACGCAGGTAGGTATGTTGACTACGGATGCAAAAGGCAATCCCAAATGCGGTATGGACGTACCTACGGTTGTGCGTGAATATAAGCAAACCATGAAAGACGGCAACGGCGACGTGACGCAAAATGGTGAAGCTGCATCCAAAGAAAACGGCGGCACGACGGAATATGAATTTATCATCAAAAATGGTATGAAGTTCAGCGACGGACAAGATCTTACCATTCGTGACGTATTGTTTAACTTGTACGTATATCTTGACCCTTATTATATGGGCTCCGCAACCATTTATTCCACGGATATCGTAGGCTTGAAGGCTTATCGTTTGCAGGATGAAAGTGCAACGGATGATTCGGAAGAAGCGGACGATATGTTTGCGGCAAGCGCAACGCAAAGAATTATGGACATGCTTAACTATCTTGACCCTGATGATGCGCAACCCGCATTGACTGAGCAGGTAGAAAAGGATATCGAAAAGGTAAAAGAGCTTTTCTTGGAAGAAGTAACCTCTGACTGGGCATTGTGCGCAGGCACGCAGGAATCGTATAAAGATGAATATACCTTCACGGAAGATTGGGAAATCTATTATTTCAACGAAGGTATCATTCAGGTACAATATACGCAGGGTAAGCCCGAACGCGATGAAAATGGTAAGTATATCACTAGCTTGGACGTAGCGGGCAACGAATTGCGCGCAAACATTGAAGAAGCGAAAAACGATACGGCAAACATTCAGGCAATCATGCAAAGAGAAGGCTGTACGGAAGAAGAAGCAAAAGCTTACGCCGTAAAAGAATTTGCGATCAATAACGTGTACGAATCGAATATTGCCATCAATTCTAGTATCGCCGACGTGATTCGTTATTGGCAGACTGGTTCGAAAATTCGTGAAGAATTGATTGCGGAAGAAAGAAGCAATTACTATCAAGATCGTTTTGAAGAAAACGCAGGCGAACAGGTTGTAAAAAGCGTTTCTGGTATCACCACCTATAAAACGGACAAAGATTTCAGCGGAAATGATTTGGGTGCGCAGCATGACGTTTTGAAGATTGTTATCAACGGCGTTGACCCTAAAGCAATTTGGAATTTTGCATTCTCCGTTGCTCCTATGCATTATTACTCTAACGCTGATGCAATTGCAACCACTCCTTTTGGGGTAAAATTCTCGGATAAGGAATTCTTCGACACCGTATTGCAAGCTCCTCAAAAGAACGGTTTGCCCATGGGCGCAGGCGTTTACAAGGCGAGCAACGAAAAGGGCTCTAGTGATGTAACGAAAGATAATTTCTATAGAAATAACTGGGTATATTTCGAACGCAATACCTTCTTCGAAACGATGGGTGACGCTTCGATCCATAATGCAAACATCAAATATTTGCGTTATAAAGTAGTAGGCTCGGATAAAATTTTGAACGCGTTGCAGGCAGGGGATATCGATTTTGGCGAACCTCAAGCAACGGTTAACAACTTGACCGAAATCGGTAAGTATGATTATTTGAACTCGAAAGACTATACGACCAATGGTTATGGTTACGTAGGCGTTAACCCTAAATACGTACCCGACATCCAGGTTCGTCAGGCAATTATGAAGGCAATGGATACGGCTTCCATTGTTACCAACTACTATACGGAAAGCCTTGCAGACGTTATTTATAGACCTATGTCCACCTTGTCATGGGCATATCCTACGGGGTGTACCGAATACGAATCCATTGCATATACCACGACGAAATCGGAGATTGAAGCGTTGGTGGAAGACGCTGGTTGGAGAAAAGCAGATGCAAACAGCGTGTATATGAAGGAGGGTAAACCCCTTAAGATTACCTTCACCATCGCAGGTGAAACGACCGACCACCCTGCATACGAAATGTTCCAGGATGCGGCAAAATTCCTTAACTCTTGCGGTTTTGATATTTCCGTAACGACGGATATTACGGCGCTTAAGAAGCTTGCAACAGGCGGTCTTGCCGTATGGGCGGCGGCTTGGTCTTCGACGGTTGACCCCGACTTGTACCAAGTATATCATAAGGATAGTAAAGCAACCAGCATCAAAAACTGGGGCTACGACACCATCTTTGCAGACAGCGATCAGTTTGGTTATGAACAGTATATTATTGATGAATTGAGCGCAAAGATTGAAGAAGGCCGTCAAACCTTGGACGAAGCAACCCGTAAGACCATTTATGCAGAAGCATTGGATTTGATTATGGAGTTGGCGGTAGAATTGCCTACCTATCAAAGACACGACCTCGTTGTTTACAACAATAAGGTAATTGACGAAAAAACTTTAAATCAAAATCCTTCTGCAAATGAAGGTGTATATGATCGCCTTTGGGAAGTGAATTACAACTAATTTTTAACAATTCATCTTCCGAAAATAAACAAAAAGTGAAGACAAACAAATGGTTAAATATGTTATAAAACGATTGCTGCTTTCCATATTGATTTTGCTTGGCGTATCGATGATTATTTACGGTTTAGTCCGTGTGATGCCCGTGGATTATTTGGAAAGTAAGCTAGCTGCCAGCTTGGGAAGCGGAGGCAGTGAAATCGAATACGAAGAAAGGTTGGCGGAAATGAAGGCCTATTATGGGCTGGACGACGAATCCTTTATCGGTATTTGTAAAGGCTACTGGGATTGGCTGGTGCGTTTTTGCCAAGGGGATTTTGGTTCCTCTTGGAAGTACGGCCAACCGGTTGAAACGGTTATATTTCAAAATATGGGCGTATCTTTTGCAATCTCCTTCGTATCTTTGATTTTACAGCTTGCCATTGCAATCCCTCTTGGTATTAAATGTGCTTGTAATCAGTATGGGAAGTTGGACTATTTTGCGACGGTATTGACGATGCTTGGCATCTCTTTCCCGACCTTCTTCCTAGGTAGTATTCTGATTAAATTTTTTGCCATCGACTTGGGTTGGTTTGAGGTCGGCGGTTTACATTCCAACCTGCCAACAACGGCAGGGTGGGGGGTACGCTTTACCGATATGCTGTGGCATTTGGTATTGCCGATGTTCTTGCTGACGATTTTGTCCATAGGCGCATGGCTGAGATATACCCGTACCAATACCTTAGAGGTGCTCAATGCGGACTATATCCGTACCGCGCGTGCAAAGGGGCTTTCCGAACATTCCGTTGTGTATAAGCACGTATTTAGAAACACGCTGATTCCTTTGGTGACCTTGCTTGCAGGTACGTTGCCTAGCTTGTTTAGCGGTGCAATGATAACGGAAACGATTTTCGATATTCCAGGTATTGGTAATATTGCCTATAATGCAATGCTTGAAGGCGACATTCCCTTTATTATGGGTTATAACATGTTTATTGCAATTTTAACCGTTATCGGTATTTTGCTTACCGATATTATGTACGCCGTGGTGGATCCTCGCGTAAAACTTGGGGAATAAGGAGGGTGTTATGTTAGAAGATAAAAATCTTGAAAATGCATCCGAAGAAGTGGTAGAAGTACCTGCGGACAATTCCCCTGAGGAAAGTCATAATGACCGTATACGCGTATTGTCGCCAGGGCAAATGGTTGCGAAGCGTTTCTTCCGTTCAAAGCTGTCGATGGTTGGTTTAGCGATGTTGATTGCGTTATTCCTCTTTTCCTTTATCGGTCCAATGTTTTCGCAGTGGGCGGAGAAAGGTCAGCCGGTGAAGGACACTTCCACCTCAAAGGAAATCATCTTGGCGGAACGTATTAAATTTATCACCGAGGACGGCGATGTGGTGATTGCTTACGATATTACCGTAGAACAGCCTACCTTCAATAAACGTGGTGATATTACAATGGACCACTTGCTGGGTACGGATGATTCGGGATACGATTTGCTTACCAATTTAATGCTCGGCGGTAGAATTTCCTTAACCATCGGCTTTGTTGTTATCATTCTAGAAACCTTAATCGGCGTATTGCTAGGCGGTCTAGCAGGCTATTTTGGCGGTTGGGTGGACAACCTAGTGATGCGTATCGTGGATATTATCAGCTGTATTCCGACGTTGCCGATTATGTTGATTTTATCAGCAACGCTTACCTCGCTTGGTATTTTGGATATCAGCCGTTTGTACTACCTTATGATTGTATTGACACTTATCGGGTGGGGCGGTATTGCCCGTTTGGTGCGCGGTCAAATTTTGTCCTTGCGTGAGCAAGAGTTTATGTTGGCTGCAAAATGCTCCGGGCTTTCGACTTCAAGAAAAATTTTCCGTCATTTGTTACCGAACGTTATGCCTCAGTTGATTGTTTCAATGACGATGGGGCTTGGCAGTATTATCTTGATGGAAGCAACGCTTGGGTTCCTTGGTTTAGGTGCGCCTTTGGGTACGCCTACGTGGGGTGCAATGATTAGCGCGGCATCCAAGATGGAATATTTGTCGGGGTATCCTAATTTCTGGATTCCTCCTGGGATTTGTATAACCCTTGCAATTTTGGCATTTAACTTCGTCGGCGACGGCTTGCGTGATGCATTTGACCCGAAAATGAAGAGGTAAAAAAGATGTCCGAAAATAAGAAAAAATCTCATTATATATCTGGGCGTGAATCACGAGATATCGCCCGTTACAATAAGAAAATAACTAAGGAATTTGAAAAGAGAAAGGGAAGGAAAAACGTTGAGGCAGAATATCTGACCGAAATGCAAGACCCAAGCAATATTGTGGAATTTGACAATCTACATACCTATTTCTATACGGATGTAGGTACTGTAAAAGCAGTAAACGGTGTTAGCTTTTCCATCCCCGAAGGCGCAACGGTTGGCGTTGTAGGAGAATCGGGGTGCGGTAAGAGTGTTACGTCTCTTTCCTTGATGCAGCTTGTACAAGGGCCTAGTGGTCAAATTGTGGACGGTTCTATTCGCTTTCGTACCAATGCGTTCCGCCGTGATAAGGACGGAAAAAAAATCCCTATCTATGAAACGGAAGTGGTGGACGGGGAAGAGGTTGTTAAGTTAGACGAAAAAGGCAAACGCATTCATAAAAAGAATGTGCTTGGCGGCAACCTTTACGAAATGGATGAGAAGGTTTACGATATTGCAAAGATGCCGCTAGAGGCGATGCGTTCTATCCGCGGTAGAGAAATTGCAATGATTTTCCAAGAACCGATGACATCGTTAAACCCTGTGTTTACCATCGGTAATCAGTTGGATGAAGTGGCGTTTTTACACATTGAAGGCATTTCCAAAAAGGATGCGAAGGCGCGTAGCGTCGAAATGTTGCAGCTTGTCGGTATTGCCGATCCTGAAGGGGTTTACCAAAAATACCCTCACGAGTTATCTGGCGGTATGCGTCAACGTGTTATGATTGCAATGTCCTTGCTTTGCAACCCTCGTTTGATTATCGCAGACGAACCTACGACTGCGCTTGACGTAACCATTCAGGCACAAATTTTAGATTTACTTCGTGATATTAAGGAAAAAATCAGCGGTTCGATTATGCTGATTACGCACGATTTAGGCGTCGTTGCGGAAATGGCAGATTTCGTTGTCGTTATGTACGCAGGAAAGGTGATTGAAATGGGTACGGTGGAAGAGATTTTCGACAATCCTTTACACCCTTACACCATTGGGTTGCAAAGAAGCAAACCTACGGTGGACGATGAGGTTGACTCGCTGTATTGTATCCCTGGTTTTGTTCCCAATCCCGTGGATATGCCAAATCATTGTTATTTTAAGGAAAGATGTTCAAGATGTATTGAAATGTGTTCAGGCGAATACCCAGGGATGATAAAGGTAAGCCCGACGCATTACGTCGCTTGTCATTTATATCATGAAAATTGCAAAGTTGCAATAGAATAGGAGGAGAAAAATGGATAATAAAGAATTAAAAGTAACGACGGTGGAAGAAAATGCTACCCCTGAAACGGTGGAAACTGCGCCTGCAGTTGAAGAAGTTGTATTGCCTGCACCTTTAACGAAAAAGGAAGTTAAAAAGGCAAAAAAGGCTGAAGAAAAAGCTGCTAAGAAAGCGAAAGAAGCTGAAGAGAAGAAGTCGATGGAAAAGGCAGCTGATAAACTAGGGGTTTCTACGGAAGGAAAAACAAAAGAAGAGGTTGCGAAAGAAGTAAATACC
>JAFVQP010000210.1 GCA_017504735.1 Clostridia bacterium
ACCTAATTTCTTCTTCTAATACTACGCCGTATTTTTCATAAACGGCGGCCTTTATCTTTTGTATCAACAAACAAATATCCTTTGCCGTTGCATTTTGGTCGTTTATAATGAAATTTGCGTGCAGTTCCGACACTTTTGCGCCGCCGACACGCACACCTTTTAAGCCTGCCCCTTCAATAAGAGCACCTGCGGAACCCCCTTGAGGGTTTTTGAAAACACAACCCATACTTTTACCCTTGGGCAAGTGCACACGCTTTGAATACCAACGATGGATTTCACCTTCCACCGCTTGTTTGTCCGATTTTTCAAGGTGTAAAAGCGCACCAAGAAGAAAATCCTCCGTACGCATAAACACGCTATTTTTATATGCGTATTCACAATCTGATACAGGTAAATTTAACACTTTACCGTTACGAATCACTCGTACGCTTTTCACAATTTCCGCAACGTATTTACCACCTGCGCCGCCGTTCATATACAGCATACCGCCAAGCGTACAGGGTATCCCGGCAAAAAACTCCGCACCCGTATAACCAACGTCCTTCATATAGCGTAAAAGCGCGCCGCTCGTCACCCCAGCCGCTACAAATATACCCTCTTCCTCTTCACGAATTTCGGTTAATTTCTTCGTGCAAATCACCGTTTTCTTCGTCCCTTCATCGAAGGGTAACACGTTGCTTAAATTACCCACGGCAACCCAAGCGTCTTGTATTGTTGAAAGAAGATATAATACTTCCTCTTCGTTTTGTGGATAATACGCCGTATGTGCAAGACCTCCGCACCCGATTGTGCTGTGCCTGGTAAAATCGAAAGGACTTTCCGTATAAATTTTTATAGGCAAAATGTGTTCACCTCTATTGTAGCATATTTTTTAGAGTTTTGAAAGTATTTCATAGAAATTTTTTATAAAATTTTTCAAAACTCCTCTTTTTATCTATATGCGACAATTCTTGCAGCCAGACACATACAAAAGGAGCCCGAATAAACTCCGAACTCCTTTCTCACAATCAATTTTACGCTTGGTAAATCACTTTACCACCGCGAACGGTCAATACTACGTCGTAGTTGGCATTTAACACGGTAAAATCCGCACGCTTGCCGACCTCGATGCTACCAGCCTCATGGTCAATCTTTAACATACGAGCAGGATTAATCGTTGCATAATCAACTGCTTGCGTGAAGGGCACGCCTACCTTTTCTACCATATTTTGCACGGCACGATTCATACGAAGCACACTGCCTGCAAGCGTACCGTCTTCCAAACGAGCTTCACCATTCTTTACGTAAACGACTTGACCGCCAAGTTCGCTAACACCGTCGGGAATACCCTTTGCACGCATTGCGTCCGTGATCAAGCTGAGCTTATCCAAGGGTTTATTTTTTACAAGCAAACGCATTGCCGGTACGGAAACGTGAATGGTATCCGCAATCAATTCGCAGTTCAAATCATCAATAAGCATTGCGCTGCCTACGGTGCCGATTTCACGGTGATGAAGCGCCGTTTGCGCGTTATAGGTGTGCGTTACGTTGCTTGCACCGTTTGCAACCGCCTTTTCGATATCGTTATATTTCGCACCCGTATGGCCGATGGAAGACACAATGCCCTGCTTGGTCAAATGGCAAATAAATTCTTCCGCGCCTTCCACTTCGGGGGCAAGCGTTACGATACGGATTGCGTTACCGCTTGCCGCATTGTAACCGTCAAACACCGTAATATCAGGGGTTTTTACATATTCTAAAGGTTGTGCGCCCTTATGCGCCGCCGCAATAAACGGACCTTCCAAATGCACACCCACTACACGTGCGCCTTCGTCAGAATTTGCTTCGCGGTACGCTTTTACAGCTTCCATCGCTTTCGTGATATTTTCAGGGCTTTGGGTCATAGTTGTAACGAGGAAAGAGGTCGTACCTTCCGCCGCAATCGTCTTTGCGATGATGGCAATATCCTCTACCGTGCCGTCCATACCGTCTGAACCGCCTGCGCCGTGAATGTGTTGGTCAACGAAGCCAGGCAATACGATTGCATCTTCGGGCAATTCGATCACTTCCGCGTCCTTTACACCGCAACGGGAAATTTTTTCAATTTTTTCATCAAAGCACAACGTGCATTTTTTCAAGCCTTCACCACCTACGTAAACGGTGGCGTTTTTGAAACACTTCATTTGTATAACTCCTCTCTTATTTGCTTGCAGGAAGGGATGCAGCTGCGATACTCTGCCCTACGCGGCGGCTGTTTTCATCGGGTAAACCGATGTCAAGCGTTGCAAATTCGGGATATTCTTCCGTAAGCACCTTTTTGCAGGTTGCCAAAATGATATCGCCGCCTTTGCCGCCCATTACACGGCCAAGCAACAACATGTGCTTAATGTCGTAGAATTTTGCATAGAAGGGAATGGTATGCGCAAGATATACACCAATATCTTCGTAGATTTGAGCAGCCAAAGGATCATCGTTTGCCATAAGAGCTTGAATTTCCTTCAATTTCTGTGCAGGGGTAAGACCTTCTGCAAACTTATGACCGCCTGCTTCTGCAAGTTTAATGACTGCGTCCTGCGAGAAATACTTACAGCCAACACCAAAGTCGCCGCTCCATTCGTCCTGCATAGCACCTTCGTTGAAATCTACGGGTGCGAATGCAAGTTCGGACAACCAACCGTTGATACCGCCGTTCATATTGATGTAACCAACTGCTTCGCTGGTACCCATTGCAATACCCAAAACGCCGTTGTCTTCAAGGTCGATTGCACCAGCCAAAGCCGTTACGTCGCCGTCGTTTGCAACTTCCAAAGGAATTTCCTTACCATATTCCTTGCTCATTTCCTTTGCTACGTTGATGTACATATTCTTCACGTAGTCGCCATGTTGTTTCTTGTCAACCTTGATGAACAAAGATGCAACCATGATTTTGTTGTCAACGTAAACACCTGCGGAAGATACACCGATGGTGTCAACGGTAGGCATTTTGGAAGCCGCCGTCTTCATTGCCGTCAAAATTTCATTGTAATGATAGGTAGGATCTTCCGTAACCTTCGGATTCCATACAACTTCTTCACTGTAAACAACTTCACCATTGATTACCGCGCTTACCTTTCTATCCGAACCGCCCGCATCGAAACCGATACGGCAACCATCCAAATAACCGCCTACACGGATAGATGCATTCTTTTGTTCGGGGATTTCATTTTCTTCCAACCATTCCACTTCGAAAGGTTTTTCATAAACGCCGCTCATAAATTCTACGTCGAACGCACGGATACCTTCCATCGTGTATGCTTGTTTTAAGTATTCGTAAATAGATTTGCTGCCTGCAACGGAGATTTTAAACCCGCCGACAACCCACAAAATCGTCTTTGCAAGACGTTCAGCCACACGGAAATTCAACGCATCGTTGATACCATCCGCCAAAGCTTCATATTTATATACGTAATTGTAACCGCCGCTACGTTCCGCTACAAGCGTTACGGCTACGGGTTTACCGCTCTTTTTAACCTCTGCGTCGAAGTCGTTAAGCGCTTTAATCATAGGGTAAAAGTTTTTATCTAAAACGGGTAATTTCATAATAGTACTCCTATTTTCAATTTTATAATTTTATTATAGCACATACACGTGTGCTTTTTCAATAGAAATTCTTTCATTTTTTTGTGGTATTCTTTCACAAGTTTTTCGCGCGAAATTTTCAAAAAGAAAGCCGTCCCTTGAAAGGAACGGCATATAGGATTAATTTTTCGCTTTTTCAAGCATAGCATTGACGTCTTTTTGCAGTTCTGCAAGCTTCGCATTTGTGGCCGCCTCGTCCTTTGCTTTTAACGAATAGTAAATTTTGAGCTTGGGTTCGGTACCGCTGGGACGTACGCAAACAAACGAACCGCCTGCAAGTTCGTAATAAACGCAATTGCATTTGGGGATATCCATATCTTCCACTGCGCCATTTTCCAAAACAGTACGCTTTGCCGCGCTGTAATCACGAATTGCTTCTACCTTAATTCCAGCAAAATCGGTGGGTTTCATACTCTTCAACGCATCCACAACCGCATTCATTTCCTTCATTGCATTTAAGCCAGAATACTGGATAGAAACGTTTTTGTCGAGTACGTAGCCGTATTTTGCGTAGATTTCCTGCAAACGCCCATACACCGTTTTACCGATATAGGTGTAGTAGCATACCATTTCCGCACAAAGCATCGACGCAACGACTGCGTCCTTGTCTCTTGCGTGCGTGCCGCGCAAATACCCACAAGATTCTTCAAACCCGAATATGTAGGTATGCTTATTGTCGCGTTCCCATTGTTTAATTTTTTCACCGATAAATTTAAACCCTACGGGGGTTTCGTACAACGTCACGCCGTAATCGTCACAAAGCGCCTTTGCCATACCCGTCGTCACGAAAGATTTTACCACCGCCGCATTAGAAGGCATAGCGTTATCCTCGGATAATCTCGTTAAGATATAATCAAGAAGCAAAATCCCCACTTGGTTACCCGAAAGCGCAACAAATTCCCCCTTCTCATCCTTCAATGCAACGCCAAGGCGGTCAGAGTCAGGGTCCGTACCAAATACAACGTCGGCATTAATTTCATTTGCCAAAGCAATCCCCATTGAAAGGGTTTCTTTAAATTCTGGGTTAGGGACTTTTACAGTCGAAAATTCGGTATCCTTCGTTGTTTGCGCTTCTACCACCGTCGTATTGATACCAAGCTTTTTCAAGATGGTGGTAACGGGTACGTAACCGCTGCCGTGAACGGGGGTATAAACGAGTTTCAAATCCTTCCCGCATTTTTCTACCGCTTCCTTAGAAAGGGTAAGTTTCGACAATTCCTCAATATAATCTTCGTCCAACTTCTTGGGCACGGGAAGAATTAAGGAGCTGTTTTCGTCCGCCGTTACGGAAAGATAATCGTCAATTTGATTGATGTAAGAAACCACTTTTTCCGTATCTTCAGGGGACATTTGCGCACCGTCCGCACCATATACCTTATAACCATTATATTCTTTAGGGTTGTGGCTTGCGGTAATCATAATACCTGCAATCGTCCCTAAATAACGCACCGCATAAGAAAGCATAGGTACAGGGTGTACGTCGTCAAAGAGGTATGCTTTGATGCCGTTTTTCGCCAAAACACCTGCCGCCGCCTTTGCAAATTCTTCCGATTTTCTTCTCGTGTCGTAAGAAATAACAACGCCCTGCGTCTGTTCTTCTGTGCTTAAGGTTTTAATCCATTCCGCCAAACCCTGCGTTGCACGCATTACGGTGTAAATATTCATCATATTGATACCATAGCCGATAACGCCACGCATACCTGCCGTACCAAATTCCATTTCACCGCCAAAACGGTATTCCAGCTCCTTTTCATTGCCTTGTAAAGCCAACAATTCCGCTTTGCCTTCCGCGCATAAAACGGGATTATTTAACCATTCTTGATATTTTACCTGATAATCCATTTTTTCCTCCACATCTATATTTATTCGTTTTCCTGTTCCGTTACAACCTTTTCCTCTTCTTTTTCCATTTCCTCTATATATTCGAAGAAATGTTCGCTGTCGCCGTAATCGGGATTGGTTGCAATCGTATCGTAGGTAATAAAATATTTTTTACCCTTCATTGTATAATAATTTACGTATTGTTCGCAAATCAACAATAAATACGAGGTCGGTATCGTAAGTAATAATGCGCTACCAAACGTAAACACCGCCGCCATTGCATTAAGAATAATAATTAAATACACCGTTACAACGTACAAGCAATAGGTTTTCCCAACTTGACGTTTTTCTCTCTTATTTGTGGTGTGAATCGCTTCGCCTAAACGTTTTCCATCCGTGGTCATTGCAGGCATCCATTGGCTGGTAAACGTCAATTTTAACGATTGCAACGCCACAATTAAAGTAACGGATAAGAACAACGCCGCAAGCAACGGCAAGAAATGTAACAGCACAAAACACAACGATAAAGTGCCTACGTCAAACAAGAAAACAACGGGTACGTACAACAACGCATATTTACTCGCCTTGCCAAGGTTTGCGATAAATGTCGTAAAGAAAGGCGTATCCGTGTACGTTGCCATTTTATCATTGATAATACTGCCCATCGCAAAATACACCAACGTATCGACATATCGTTTAAGAAGGTACACCAAAACGCAACCTATGCATACCAAAATAAGTTCTAATCTCATCGAAATAATGTAATCGAACAACTGCTTTAAATTTCCGTTTTCCCCAAAGACCATTTTCACGTATTCGCTTGGCGAAGTTGTATCGTGCCCTACAAAGGAAAGGAAAATATTTTTAAAATTATGGATAAGCGTCTTCGTCACGTCCGCTTCGGCAATTTCCATCAATTCTGGCAAAACAAACGCACTGCACAGCGCAATCACAATCAACGTCATAACCGCACGGTATAACAACAGTTTAAACGCGTGCTTAAAATCCTCCATTAACAAACGAATACTGTTTGCAAATCTCATATTCTTTCACCTCAATAATACTTTCGTAAATCCGCGCGTTCGATTTGATCGCGGTCAAAATAAGCGATTACCATTCTTACACAATAAAACAGCATTAACAGGGTAAACAAGACCGTTGTCAACACCGTAAAAACAACAACGTCGGGTAAGAGCCATGCACAAACAATCAAAAGTGCTTCCGTTGCAAAAAGGAATAAAAGCTGGCCAACCAAAATTCTCCATTTTACCGTTGTCATCAGTTGATGGGAATATTGCAACGCCTCTACCGCACGAAATCCCGTGATTTGCATACAGGGCAACCACAAATAAATTGCACCTATCGCATAAAGCAATGCAACGTGCATCGCAATAAAAACAATCCCTGCAAGGATATACACCGCTATTGCATTAGGAATCAAGGCTACAAACACCAAAAGTGCAGACAATAACAACGCCCACACTTCATAGATTGCGACAAATAAGAAGGTATAACCAAAGGTAGAAATGAAATTATCGTTCAATTTAGACCACAAACCGTTGAAGGTTCGTTTACCAAAGCGCATATGCTTATCCAAAAAAGCCATCAGCAACGCCACGCAAGGCACAATCATAATAACCCCAAACAACCCTGACAGTACCGAATGCCAACTACTGAAATTTAAAACGGAAATAGCGGAAAACAAGTCGGAAAACGTCCATGCCGAAAAATCGCCAACCGCCACTGCGTTTAACACCTTGATAATCTCAGCCTCCGCCAAAGACAAGGATAATGCAAACGCCGGTAAAACGGCAAACAATACGACGTAAAAGAAATTTTTAAAAATATATTTACCTGTCTGAATCGTATATTTCATATGTTTGTCCTCTATTTTCACAGTATAGCACAAAAAAAATGATTTGTCAATAGGATGAAACAAAAACTCCCTTAAAAGGGAGCTTTATCTTAGTATGGAATTTTCATCTCAAAATAATTTGCCGCAACCATCATACAATACGTTGGATCTATCCCTACGCAATAACCATCTATAGGCGCGCCATTCGCATCATAATCCCCAACAAAACAATCCGCCCCCTCGTTAGGGTCACTTTTATAATGTCCCCACGTAAGCACAAAGCAAGATCCGTCCTCATAAGCAATACGGACACCGTATCCATGCGGCGATTTCATTCTTGCCTCACTAGACCCATATTCCCTTTGCATATCCGCCGTATATTCATCAAATACTTCCTGCGGGAGTTCTTCTAATACCGTACATTTTTCCATTTCAAAATTATCAAAGGGGTCGTGTTTAAAACCCAACCACGAATAATTTTGTTCCTCTACGTCCGTTTCATCGTAATAGATAAGCTGTATAGCCTGCACCGCACGTTGCGGATTATTAGAATAGATATACGTCGGAAGGGTACATGCCGTAAGCGAAAGCGGCAACAAACAAAGCATACAGAAAAACAATCTCTTTATCCAAGCCCTCATTTTTACACCTCCACATGCTCCACGTCACAAGGCAAAGGGTAAACTTTTGCTTCAAAATAGTTCGCCATCACAAATGCGTACCATTCCCCACCTAAAAACCAGCTTTCCGCAACTTCCCCTTTTTGATTATAGTATGTAAAACACATGGTTTCATTTAAATACTCGTACCCGTTTTCATCATAATAGGAAAATTCACAGTAGGTTATCGTATGGAAGGTGCCGTCTTGATAGGTAATACGCGCCCCGCGTCCGCAAGGATTTGTGAAGTTCCCTGTCATTTCTTCTTGTTTATGCATATAAACCGTATCATAGGATAACTCGTATAAAAAATCCTGTACTTGCTCCTGAGGCAAGCTTTCCACCACCGTCACATGCTCCCATTCAAAGGGTTCGTATATAAATTTCGATATATGATCCCATCGAGAATAACGATACTGCACCTTTTCCGGCGTATAATCAATTAAATCAATGGAAACAACCTGGTCTTTATACGTTTCATAGTCATACTGACGATAATCCTCTTTCCAGCTTTCGCAAGCGGAAAATGCCGTCACCATAAGACAGGCAGACAAAGCAAGCGCAATTGTTTTTATTTTTCTACCCATACCATCCCCCTTCTCTTTTTCTCATTATATCACACGAACGCAGTGTTGTCAATCCCCCTAAAATGCGTCTTTTGAGATTTTACTCCAACGATTGGCGATGAATTTTAACCGCCAAGCGGTAGGCAACCAACAGGTACCAACACGCATCACTTTATTCCAAAAACCAACGATAACTTTGCCTTTGTTTTTGCGCACCGCTTTTAAGGAAGCCTTCGCCACGGCATCGGGTGTTTTGGCGGCAAGTTTGCCCCAAAGCCCCTGACCTTTGATTTGTTCTTTTATATCGTCACGCGTGGGCATTGCCCCTGGCAAAATGGCCGTCACAGCTACGTTTTTACCTTTCATCTCCGCACGCAAGGCCTGCGAAAAGGACGTTAACGCCCCTTTCGTGGCGCTGTAAATGGCAAAATACGGCATCGGATAAATCCCCGATACAGATGAAATATTGACAATTTCCAAGCGTTCCGCTTTATTTTCAATGGCAAAACGACAGGTGGAAACCGCCGCCTCGAAATTCACACGACATTGAAAGGAAATCTTTTCTTGTGTGTACTCCGTCAAGCCCTTTTGTATATCCGCGCCTGCTACGTTGACCAAGGTGGAAATTTTGATGCCATCCGCCGAAATTTTTTCCATCATCGCGCACCTGCTACCCTCGTTTGAGAGATCAGCGGCATAAATGCGCACGTCGATTTGCGGATATTTTTCCTGCAATTCCGCTTTTAATGCCGTCAACTTTTCTTCACTTCTACCCGTCAACAATAAATTTTCACCACGACTGGCAATCGCATACACAAAGGCTTTACCCAAACCGCCCGTCGCACCCGTTATCCATGCATATCCGTTAATCATACTTACCCCACAAACTGTCTAAATCAAATCCGTACGCCTGCACGACCTCTACGTGTTCCGAACGTACCATATCAGGCGGTTTCACAATCCCCCCGCCATCGCTGTCTAAATCGCAACCAAACTTTTTATACGCGTACCAAACCAAATGCGCACATTGCGAAACACGCAAGGTTTCGGGGAATTTCTTATAGAATATCCCCAAGGTAAAACGATACGGCAGGTCAAGCAAATTTGCCGTTGCGTATTCTACCATTTTCGCCTTTGTTTCCTTGTCCACCTTTGGACGCAATATCATAAAGCTTGCATCATCGCTAAAATCCCTTACGCTGTTAAACGTACTGGACG
>JAFVQP010000211.1 GCA_017504735.1 Clostridia bacterium
AAACCACCGATGACTTCTGCCTGGACGCCCAACTTACTGATGACCACAAGCGCATTTCCAACAGGACCGCCCCCCGCAAGCAAAATACTCTCCGCTTTTTGTTTTTTATCTTCCGTGGGGTACGTACCACAAGAAATAAGCGTATCCAGCACGCACGCGCCAAGCCCTACGACTTTTTTCATACTCTGTCATTCGCCCCAAGAAGTTGAATTTTGGAAACCGCGAAGCTCTTCACCGCTGCAATCGGTTCTTTCATGAACAAGTCGATTGCGTAAATTTTTCTATCTACCGCAAATACACTGTCTAAGAAAGAATAGCAAAGGTCCGTACCAAAATTGATTTTACGGATACCCGCCTGAACCGCTAACTTGATTTGGTCGTCGGGAACACCGCTGCCGCCGTGGAGTACAAGAGGGATTTTTACCTCGTCTTTGATCGCTTTGATACGTTCGATTTGAAGAACGGGTGCCTGCTTGTATCTGCCATGCGCCGTACCGACCGCAACCGCCAATGCCGCTACGCCCGTACCGTCTACGTATTTTTTCGCTTCTTCTACCGTTGTGTAATCGGTAGGAACACCATCTGCCGCTGCCCCGATATGTCCGATTTCCCCTTCGACGCCGATATTCATCACAGACAAAATGTCCACCGCCTTTTTCGTGTTGGCAATATTTTCATCCATATCAAGTTTCGAAAAGTCCACCATAATCCCCGTAGCACCGTTTTTGAGCGCAATCGCCGCAGGTTCAAAACCCGCACCGTGATCAAGGTGAATACATACGGGTACGCTTGCCTTTTCCGCCGCTTTCAAAATGATGGGCGCAAGATAATCCACAAAACCCGTCGTTGCCAAACGGGAATAGAATTGAATAATCACGGGCGCGCGCTGTTCTTCCGCCGCTTGAATAACCCCCATGACCGTTTCCATATTATACACGTTAAAAGCAGGTACTGCATACCCCTTTTCATCTGCATCTTTCAAAATCGTTTGAAAATTTACTAACATATTTCATTCTCCTTTATATTTTTTACGTCATCCATTATACCGTAATCAGCATAATCGAATATCCTTGCTTGTTTATCATTGTTTACGGCTATCACCGTGCCCGCACCTGCAATCGCGCAGGTGTGCTGTACCGCGCCCGAAATTCCAAAAGCCACATAGACTTTCGGGGATACTGTTCTGCCCGTCAAGCCCACTTGTTTTTCATACGGCAGTTTTCCGCTGTCCGCCACAATGCGCGAACAACAAACCTCTGCACCATATTTTTGCGCAAGCTTTCGTATCTTTTTTATCTCGCCCGTTGCGCCTTTCCCAACGGAAAAAATTACGTCCGAGCCCTCTTTCTTCACTGTCCGCACCGTAGCGAATGTCATATCACTCTCACAGACGATATCCGCCGTAACGTTACCACCCAAAGCGGGACGAGTCATTATCAGTTTTCCCTCTTCCACACGGAAAGAAATACAGTCTGCACAAATACCTGCCCCCGTCAAAACGGCTACCTGCGAAGCCAAAATTTTCAATTCTTCACTGTCTTCCCAAAGTACCGCTTTCGCTTGCTTTTCCGTCAGTTCTTTGGCAATTTCCTTTGCACTTTTTCCTTGCGTTTGCAACTCTATCGCGGTAAAGCCAATGCGTTCCGCTATCGGCTTTATATTACCGACAAAATAGATTTCGTCAAGTTTTTGTCCTTTGTCTTCGGTTTGCTCTGTGCGTTGTTTTTTCAACCCAGCTTGGATAAGCGAATCCAGCGTTTCCATACCGAAAAATTGGCATTGCCTGCGCCCTACGCTGCTTTCATAGCTCTTCACCACGCGTGTGGGCGAGCCTTTCAATCCACATTTTTCTTGCGGTACTTGCAGGATGGAATTATCCCAAATCTCCACCTCGCCAAGCTTGGAAAAAATAGACGGGAAACGGAGAGTACGGATTTTTTCAAACGTAAGTACTGTGCCGTTTTGCGGAGTAAACGCTTCACCATTTCGCAAGATTACCTTTTCAGCGTTGAAATCAATTACTTTGGTCTTGATTGCAAAATGCGCCCTCTGCGCCATCATCGGGGGAACCTGCGCCGTATCCCCATCTACGCTTTGCCGTCCGCAAAAGATGAGGTCTGGGTTTAAGCGTTTTAATGCTTCGGCAAGGATGAAACTTGTCGCCTGCGTATCGCTGCCTGCGTACAAAGGGTCGGTGATAAATACCCCTTTAATCCCTAAGCGGGTCAGACTTTGAAAAGCGTTCAATGCGGACATGGGTGCCATGGACACCGCAATAATATCCATTGAACCCGTTTCCAAAGCGCACTCTAACGCCGCGCCGTCGAAAGGATTTAATTCCCCTTTGAAATATTTTAATAATACGACTATTCTTTTACTTTTCATCGGAAAGTTCCGTTAAAAATTGACTGATTTTTTGATATTTCGCAAAGATTTTTGCGTATTTTTCAGCATTTTCGGGAATAGGCTTTGTTTCGCCTATCACTTTTTGACAGGTCTTGCTTGCCTCGTCAAAACTCGCAAAGAATCCTGCCGATATACCTGCACACATCGCCGAGCCAAACGAAGAATCGTTATTTTCCGTTTGTACAAGCGTCAAGCCCAAAGTGTCGGCTACGATTTGACGCCAAACTCTACTTTTTGCCCCGCCTCCAATGATATAGGCAAAATTTCCAACCGTCACACCCTTGTCTTCCAAGTATTTTTTACAATCGAGCAGGCTCATCGCAACGCCTTCCATCACTGCACGCGCAAAATGCGCCTTAGTATGCCCTGCGGAAATCCCGATAAAACTGCCCCGAAGCATAGGATTTGCGTACGGCGTAAGTTCACCCATTAAATAAGGATGAAAAACCAAACCATCCGAACCGATGGGGATATTTTCCGCAACCATACTAAATTCTTCAAAGCTTCCGCCAAACGTATCTCGAAACCAGCGCAAGGATGCCGCGCAGGATTTTGTTCCGCTTCCAGGATAATACATTCCCTCTTTAAGGTGAGAATAGTTGATGATATTTTTATCTGGGTAATATTCGTTTGAAACCACGCAAATACGGCCTGCCGTCGCGAGTTTCAAGGTCATATCACCATTCTTAATTCCGCCTGCCGCAAACACTTCCATGACAGTATCCGTCGCCCCGCAAATCACGGGTGTGCCGACCTTCAAGCCAGTGGATAAAGCTGCTTCATCGCGTACCTGCCCCACCCGTTCAAGCGGATTTACAATTTTGGGCATAGATTCTTTTGTCAGCCCAACAAGGCTCAAAAGACGTTCATCCCATTCCTTTTTATCAAAGTCAAAGAGCATGCTGCCCTGCGCCTCGATATAGTCAGTGACGAAGTCGCCTGTGAATTTTCCGCGCACAAAATCCTTGGCAAACGTAACCTTTTTCACCTTTTTATAAACGTCGGGAAAATGATTCTTTACGTACAAAATTTCGGGTAAAGACCAAATGGTATCGACGTTATGCTTACATTTTTCGAAAATTTCCTTGCCGAAATTCTCTGCAAGGTATTGCTTTTCTTTTACACTTCGTGTGTCCGTCCAATAGACGGAATTACAAATGGGAACGCTGTTCTCGTCCATTAAAACCGCCGTATGTGTTGCCGCGTCAAAACAAAGACATTTTACGTCCTCGGCATTTATATTTTGTAAAACGGAACGGATATTTTGACAAGCAGCATTGTACCAATCCATCGGATTTTGTTCCGCTTTTCCGCCGTCACCATAATGCGTGGGGTATTCGGCGGTTGCCGTAGCAACCACCTGACCGTTTTTATCTAACAGCGTCGCTTTGCTTGCACCCCCGCCGAAATCTATGCCAAGTACGTACATGGTATACTCCTTTTAGTTTTTCACAATCCACTTATGGCATTCTTCCGACGAACTCAACAGCCCGCGGTTTTTCCCTGCCATAATCCATAAGCAATAGTTTTTATAACCTGGTGCAACCGTGAAAGGGTGATATCCTTTAGGGATAACCACCATATCCCCATTTTGCACTTTGTATACTTCGTTGATGTCGTTTTCAGGGGTGTACACCGCTTGAAAACCAAACCCTTGGGGTTTGTCGAATTCATAGTAGTAAATTTCATCGAGCGCCCCCTCCGTAGGAAGATTGTCCACGTCGTGCTTGTGCGGAGGATAACTTCCCCACTTGCCGTCTTCTACCCAGAATTCACCGATGTACAAGTGATTTGCTTCCCCTGTTTCAGGGAAAGTGAAAGCGACTTCACGCACGAACGCGCCCTTACCAAACGTTTTCATCACAACGTCTTCCGCTTTGATTTGATAAGGTTTATAATATTTTTCTGCGGGCGCTTTGCATACCGCAATTTTCACGTCGCCGCCCATTGCCGTAACGGTAAAAGCTGTGTCCTTACCAACGTATGCCGTTTCCGCCGCACCTTCGAATACGTTTGCTCTCTTACCTACGGTAAAAGTGAAATCTTCGCCTTTTACTTCACACGTTCCGTACAAAACCGCCAAGACGAATTCTTTACCGAGTTCGTCAATCGTGTAGCTTTGACCATCCGCAAGCTTCAACATATCCGTTTCCGCGTATACGAGCGGGGAGTTTCTGTCCGTTACTACTCTTTCATAACCGTATTTTTCAACGTAGGATTTTTTCAAATTCATATTACATATTCTCCAAAAGCATTTCTTCTACGGAAATCACACGATAACCGTCGGGAGCTGTTGCTTTGAGCGCAACATATTCCGCAGGATTTTCGGTAACCATCGTTTTGCAATCCATATTGATTGCATTTTGCCATCTATCTTTCGCAACCTGTACGATGACGTCGGGCATATATTCCGCCATAATCAACTGACCTGCAAGGTTTGCTTCCTTACCGATGAGGAGCATTTCCTTATTCACGCCTACTTTTTCAATGAGTTTTCTGCCCGTTTCGCTGTCGTCGAGTTCTCTTGCGTACGCGTAATTATCCTGTAAAGTATACTCGTTTGCCGTCTTCTTCACTGCAAGCTTACCATTTTCAATCAAGGCAAGCAGATATTCATTAAACCCAACCACTTTCGCCGTGATTTCAATGCCCCATTCCTTATATTCGTGAAGCATCAACTTCAAGTCAACGGGATCGTAAACGATAACGGTTTTATATTGGTTGAGCATCTCCGCGCAAGCCTTTGCCGCGTTTTGCGTTTCCTGCGTTTTCCCCGTCAGAAACCAAAGCGCCGCGCCGCTGTCTTGGTTTTTATCCAAGGACACGCTTACGCCTGCCTTGTTCAAAAGCGCAACCGCATTCTTTACACTTTCGGGGGATTTGTACAATGCATCCTGGCCAACGAACAACGCCGTTTCACTGCCCGTGTTGTACAAATCATCTAAGCACGCGCAAGCCGTCTTGCCAAACACGTTGCCCATCGTCGTATATTTTTCAAGCAAGTCCATAATATACGTGGGCGCAACGCCGTTTAACACGATTTCCGTCTTTAATTCTTGGATAAACACCTTAGGGTCAAAGCCCGTCATGCAGTTGTTCGTACACGCACCGCAAAGGGTACATTCGTA
>JAFVQP010000029.1 GCA_017504735.1 Clostridia bacterium
CAACGCGGAAACGATGGGAACGTACATGTACGGTATTCGTGTTTATTTGCAAGGCGGAGAGAACATTTTTTCCATTACGGCTCATCAAGGCTCCAAAACACAACATTTCCGTGAATTTTACTTTGTAAAAACAGAGGAAGTGCATACTCATAATTTTGCATCTGTTAACGTTACAAAACAACCGACTTGCAGTACAGTAGGTGAAAAAACGCTTATTTGTAGTTGCGGTCAAAGCCAATCTATTGCGATTCCCGCAACGGGAGAGCACAGTTTTGTCAACAACGTCTGCACAATTTGCAAGGAAAAGAACATTCCTCTTTATGCCAATACATCAAACTATGATGCCGATGGGGATGGAGAATTAGATGTTTATTATTTTTCCCCCGAGCAAAGCAATGCAGCAAAGCAAGGTATTCACTTTTGGGCAGGAAATTATGACAAAAAATCCTCCGTTGGCGTTAAAGAAGTTACAATAAGCGGAGTTAAGCATTGGTACGTTGAGTCAGACGGTAGCTTAGAGTATCGCATAACTGTTCCCGAGAGGGGCATTTACGAAATGGTTTTGTATTTGCGCTTGAAGGATAGCGAAAATCGCGGTGCGAGGTACATCATCAATGAGGGGACAGCGTTCGAACAAGTTTTTGAAACCTCGCACGAGATTGATGAAGAAACCTTGAACAAGGCGCGAGACACAACCGTTGGTGCATATATGTATGGCATTTCCGTCAGCCTTGTTGCGGGAGAGAACACCATCAAGATTACCCCCGCCTCTTCTTCTTTCAAAGCGCAACATTTCCGCGATTTCTATTTTGTAAAAACAAACAAGACCCATTTGCATGCCTATCTTTTCAAAACCGTTTTGATTGATGCCACTTGTGCAAGTGGCGGTAAAGTGGTCTTTACCTGCAGTTGCGGTTTAGAGAGAACCGTTTCCGTTTCGGCTACGGCAAATCACATATACGTTGATGAAATTTGCCTGCTTTGCGAGCAAGAAAAACAAGATTTCGGAATTACAGATTACGCATTCCTTTCCCAAAAAGCAGGTTTTGCGGGTGGAACGGTTTCGCTCTTTCCCGAGGTAACGGGAGTTTATCAGCTTTATTGGGGCACCAAAGATGGTAAGCTTGCATCCTATACAATGCTTGGCTCATTTGTTGCCAACGCAGGCAAAGTAAACAAGTATGTGATTTCTGCCAACGTTGCAATCCCTACAGGGGCAACGCACCTGATAGCCTTGAATACTTCCGGTGGTCGATATGTTTATTCGTTTACCATTCCCGAGGAACATCGGCTCACCTCCAAGGAGTTGTATCTTTTTGGTGCTTTTTCAGACACGCACCAAGGAACTCGCTACGGAGAGGAGAGTGTCTCCTTGGAAAGATTGATCAACGCGGGACAAATTCTTTCGCAAAAGGGTGCTATCCTCATTGGTATTAACGGCGACATTGCCAACGATAACGTTGAGCGAGAGTACGTTTTGCACAGCGAAGCTATTCAATCTATTTTCAAAACGAATTCCCAAATGCCCATCTACACCGTCAGTGGAAATCACGAGGCAAAATACACAGGTTTTTC
>JAFVQP010000030.1 GCA_017504735.1 Clostridia bacterium
GTACGATTGATAAATAAGTGCGCCTGCGCACACGCATAAAATAACAAATACCAAAGGCGCTAATTTTAACAGCTTTTCCGCTTCCGCGTGCGATTTGAAAAATTCGGTGTCAAACTTCGCCGTATAGTCGGTATTCAAAAGAAAAACCACCGTAATCGCAACCATCGCGGCAACCAATGCCGCACATATGCTCCAAACGACGTTTCTAAGGGCATTTTCTCGTTTCACCTCAACCATGCCCCCTTCATTTTCAGGCAAGCGGCTCTTTAGACGGCGCAAAAGCACACGTGTCTCGACCAATGCCTTAGGCATTTCTTCCCCTTCAGGGAAGGCATAGGAAAGCACCCCGCCCCCTGCGATTGCCGCTAACCAAAGGTAAAAGGGAATGGCGATTTGTGAAAACCGCTTTGACACGCTTTCCACCGTATAAGGGCTACTTTCCGACGAGCGGAATAAAAGCCATATTTGTACGATAAACAACGCAGCCACAACCATGGTCAAAACCGTCAGGCAAATTCCGTAAATGCGGCGCGCCGTTGGCGCTTTGTTTTCTCCCATATGTTTCCTCATAATCGCATATACTTTATTTTTATTTGCATATATGCGCAATACTCGATTTTATCATATTATACCTTATCTCCCGCTTTTTGTCAAGTAAAAGTACCAAAAAGGACAAATTTACGAAAATCCCCCCGTTTTTCCTTGTTATTTTTAGCAATTTATTGTATAATAAATTGAGCTATTTTTAAATGGGGTATTACACCGTTAAATCTAGCTTTGATATGGTAAAAATGCCGCGTTTGCGGCGTAACGGAGCATTTTATGAAAAAATCATTAAAAGCCTTATTACTTTTCCTTTCCTGCGCATGTATGGTAACGGCGGCAGGGTGTGGAGCTGATGAAAACAGCAGCACTCTCCCCCCCGCTTCGGAAGATTCTTCCAGCGTTTCTCCGCCCGAAGAAAGCACCGAGGCTACGCCCGAAGAAAAGCCCGAAGGCACCTTAAAAGCCAACTTTGTGGAAGGTGAAGGTTACTCCTTTGAAACCACTTTGAATGGAGGCGACCTGATCCCCGTGGGCGATACAATCGATTTCACCGTGAAAATGAGTGCTTTCTATACAGGCTACCCCGTCGTATATATCAACGGCAAGGCAATTGCCCCCGACGACGACGGCACCTACCACGTGGAAATGCAAGAAGATATCGACATAACGGTTGCAGGCGTGCAAAAAGACGTTTCCGCGATGATGGGTACAGGCTCGTTTGACGACGCATTTGTTGTTTCCCGTCCCATCGACCTTTTGTATATTGCAGAACAGGTTAATAAAGGTGTATATGAATACGTAACGGGCGCGTACGTACTCGCCAACGATATTGACTGCGGCGGGGAAGAATTGCAAATCATCGGGGATATGTCCACCGAAAATTCCTTCTTCAGCGGCTGCTTTACCTGTTATACCAACCCCGAAACGGGTGAAATGCAATCCTACACCATCTCTAACTTCACCATCAATTCTGAAAATGCAAACTACGTTGGCTTATTTGGTACGGTGTATGCGGATTTGAGTGTAACGAGCAGCGGTTTGTTCTACGGCATCAACGTGGATAACTTCACCATCAACGCACGCATCTCCGAACAAGTTATGTCGGCAAACCGTTCTATCTCCGTAGGCGGTTTAATCGGATACGGCGTGGGCGCAAACGTATATCTCTGCTCGGTAACGAATGGGGAAATTAACCTGTACGGCGACACCAACTACTTCAGCTTTGCAGGCGGTTTAATCGGATATCAGCAAGCATTTTATATGCCTGAATACGACATGAACTTCCCCTCGGAAATTGTCTATTCGACAACGGACGTCAATATCCGCGTTTTGAAGGGTATGGCATTGTATGCAGGCGGTATCACAGGTTACGTAGCAACCAACGTCCCCTCGGGCGCAACGGCGTATATCCATAATTCCTATTCGCACGGCGACGTGAGCGGCGCTTTGCGTGCAGGCGGTATCGCAGGCGGTCTTGGACAATATTCGTCCGTTGGTAACTGCTACGCAACAGGTAATATTCACGCAAAGGCTACACAGGCCCTGGACGATATCCTGTTGACAGACGCTGAGTATTGCTACGCCAACGCAGGCGGCATCGTCGGTTTTGCTGAAAACGATACCATTGCAAACGATTGTTTCTTTGCTGGTAAAGTTTCCGCATCGGCTGTTTCCGCAGGCTGCAACCAAGCCAACGACATCATCGGCGGCGGTTATGCCCAAGGGCATATGTCCGCTTCGGCACAAGGCTACCTGATCAACAACTGCCTTACTTCCGCTGAACTGAAATCTTCTATATCCGAAAACAACACGTTGCTGAAAAATACGTTTGGTTGGGAAACGTTCGATTGGGTATTCACAGCCGTTACCTACCCCACCATCAATTACGCCTCCGCAACGGAAAACTTAAAAGCAACGGTCACCTTCCACTATGTGGCAAACGGAACTGCAATCTCTGTAAAAGAGGCACAAGAAGAAACCATTACTTATTTTGATACCGCAAATCAATCGATTAACGTTTACGCGCCGATGGGCAATTACTTCCTTACAGAAAGCTTTAAGCGCACGATTATCGCGGACAACGGCTATCTTTCCTACGGCTACTTCTTCGACGAGGCTTGTACGGAAAAAGTACCCTATTCCTACGTACCGCAAAGAAACATTGATTTGTATATCGGTTTTGCAGACGCTACCCCCATCTTGGGCGAGTACCAGCTCTGCTACAACAACAGCGCCGCGCCGATTTCTTTGACGTTTGACAGCGATGGCCTCGTACACTACACCGACGGCAACACTTCGCAAACTTCTTACTATTTCTTCGATGGAGAAAGCGTAATCATCGAAGGCGCGCGTCTTGCAAGATATTATAACGGTGAAATCATCATTGATGAAAACGATACTTCTTCCGTTGCCGACCCCAACTTCGATTTAAATCGTTACAGTTACTACGATTTCGTTGGCACGCTTACAGGCGAAACACTGAGCCTCTACGATGGTGTATATTTCACCGCAACGGCCCCTCTTTCCGCTGAAAAGAACTTGTACCGCGGTTCCTTCCATATGGATGGTGCAATTTATCATTTCTACGGCACAACCGCCACCAAAACGCAGGGTGCGGACTTCACCGCCTATACCTATGTGAAAAATGGCGAAAACTTAATTTTGACCGATGAAAACGGGGTGGAAACCACCATTGAAATTGCCTCGTTAAAGAGCTTTGATGCTTTCAAAGGCACGTGGACAAAATCCGCAACCGTAAACAAAACCTATACGTTTGACGGTATGGGCGGTTGGAGTTACGAATACATTTCTTACAATAGAAACGGCTATACCTATGAAGAGCGTATCCTTGCGCAGGAACAAGGCGTTTACACCCTCAACGGTGACACCATCGACCTTGGCAACGGCACAACGGCAACCTTCGATGCAGAAGGCAAGTTGGTAATTACGGAAAGTGGCAAAGCGCAAATTTTCTACGCACAGTACAGTTACGTTGGGGTTTGGAAATCGGCAAATATGACGGTTGAGCTCCTTGGTATCGGCAAAGACGGCGTGGGTGATGCCGTACTCAGCTACAACGACGGAATGCTTTACAACCTCGTATATGAAGTCAGTGAAACGGACGGCTACGTATGCCTCTACTGGCCTCACGACGTATATACGAAGGATGCGCTGTTTGGCTACTTTACCTATGATACACTCAGCAATACCTTGCTTGCAACCTTCAGTGATAGCAACAACACCGAAACGGGTTATACACAAGGCAATCTTTTCGTCATCGACAATTACGTTGGGGAATGGATTTGCGACGACGAAGCATTTGCAAACGTAGAATTCTCCTTCAATGGCGATGGCTTGTACGGTTTCCTCTACGGCTATGCAGGTATGGAAGGCTCGCTTACCCTCCACGACTTAACGACGAATAAACGCACCGTTTTGACCTACTCGCTTGATTCCACCTTGAAAGGACATTTTGCATACAATGGTATCCTTTACGTAATGGAATACGATGAAGATGCAAAAGCCGTACGTTTAACCGCAAACGACACAGTTTCCAACCTGCAAAGAAAGGATGCTTTGGCAGATATGCAATTTGTGGATACAAACGGTGTAACCTACCGCTTTGACGGCAGAAGCGCCCTCGCAACGGGCGGTATCCTGACCATCGACGGAAAGACAACGTACACCTACACAATGACCGACGACGGTTGGAACGTTGTACACGAAGATGCAATCATCGGTACCGTAACGCTGTCGGAAAGCAAAGCTTACTACGAATTGACCTTGAATGGTGAAGTTACGAAGCTTTACGTAAACAACACCTTCATTGGGGAATGGGCAATCGGCGGCGAATACGGCATGATGAAAATCGGCCCCACCGATCTTTTCGGCAATATTCAAGCCAACTTCAAGGGCTATGACGTAGAAATCACCACCTTGGAGCCTAACCTTCTCACCTTTAAATATCGGGAAGATAAAATGCCCCTCACCTATTATATTTTCGTCGTAGCAGACGACGTGCTTGGGTACGACGTATTGGTACTCTCGCAATATCCCAACCTGTACAGCGGCGGCTATTCGATTTGTACGAAAGCGCATACCTTGTACGGTGAATGGGTAAGCGGTAACGGAGAATTCACCTTGCGCTTCGACGGTATCACAAGCGGCGCATATTCGAACGGGGCTGCAGAGTTGTATAGAAACACCCCCAGCCACACCGATTACTACTACCGCACGGAAAGCTACGGGATCACCCTTTGGTCGCAAACGGCGCTTGGCGGTAAAACGTTATATTACAAAATTATTATGCTCGACGTGGCGCAGTTGACCGACAAAGACAAAACCGCAGTCAACGTCTTTATGAAGAAAGATGAACACGGCAATATCTTGGCGGCATTCAAGCGTGTTGAAGCGGACGGCTTGCTGTTTGTAACCGCAAAAGACGCGGATGGCAACACCTACTTCTTCGACGGGGAAAACGTAGGCGGTAATCTCGGTCACCTCTCCGTAAACGGCGAAGTACAATACACCTATAAAGTAAAGGCGTACAACGAAGACGAAACGGCTACGTTAGAGCTTACCAGCATCGCAGACGGCACCGTTTACAGCGCAACGCTTGACTATTCGACAAACGGCGCGTACGTCCTCACAATCGGTGAAATTCTTAACAATAACGCAAATTGATTACTCTACTGTAAAAACCTAAACCGCGCGAAATTCGCGCGGTTTTAACCCCTATTTTAAAAGCTTAACGCGGCTACACATCTATGTAGCCGCGTTTCTTTTATATCCATACTCTAGGACAGTTTGTATCCTATACAATCTTTAATAATCTTTATCAGTTCGCTAATTTCCGTCTCGCAATCCAACTCTATCCACTTTCGGACAATCCCCACAACGCCCTGAATGAAAAACTCAAGGTTATACACCTTTTTCGTTTCATCGCTTAGATATAAGGAAATTGCTGGATAAAAAATGTGATCGTACATCTTTTTATAAGCCGCATCATTATGAAATAATTGTGGTTTTTGATGCACTAACTTTAATAAGCGTTTGTTTTGCTTACAATAATTCAAGTATGGAATTAAATATTCCTCCGTCATTAAATACGAATTATCGATCGAAACAACTTTTAATGATTCTCTACCTGCAAACGAGTCTAAAAATTCTTTGTTTAAGCTTTCCAACGTATCTTCTAACAGTTCATAAACGTTATCATAATGCAAGTAAAAGGTTGATCGACTAACCCCTGCCTTCGAGGTGATTTCCGTTACGGATATAAAATCAATATCTTTCTTTTCAAGCAATGCCAAAAGTGCCTGGCGCATTAAACTTGCCGTATAAAAATATTTACTCTCGTTTTTCTTCATTTTTTAATACCTTTAAATCTAAATTCGCCTTCTTAATTAAAAGAACAGCGCATACAATGATGAAAATTGAAACAACACCACTCAAAATCGGTAAAATAATATCTCGCAGCAGCATCGTTTCATCTCCCCACGTTGCCAACATCGTATTTGTCAACGTTACCATGGAAACACTGGCAGAGATTAAGCTTATCACCTTTATACAAGAATAAACGTAATTATTTCCCCTCAAATGCTTTATACTGCTCAAAATTGCAATCGTTAAAGAGGAAAAAGTGTACGTAGCAAGCGCAATCACCGTTATTTCATGATGCTTTACGTATTGCGTAGTGTATATTAACACAAACATCATTACGGAAACGACAATATTGAGCAAGGTTAAGAAATAACCGCTCACCTGCATAACCTTGATTTTTGACCTCAAACTCTTTTGCGGATTGCTTTGCACAAACATAAACAATCTTACAAGGAATAACAGCCCATAATATATGGACATGATGAAAAACCACTGTGAGGCATTGACTTTACTTACAATAAAGAGAAAGAGCGCATACACAAGGTTACAAACAAGCGATAGCAATAAAAATAATTTTATCCTAAAATCTATATAATTCTTAATCCTATACCAAAAGCTTTCTGCCATATTTATTGTTCGTTTGCAATTTCATTGGCAAGACTAATAATATCCGACGCATATTTATCTTTCGATTTTGCCAAAATTTTCTTGTATAAGAGGTAATTAACGCTTACGCCAACAATGCCCAGACAGCCTATTGCAATACCCAACCCCATCATAAGAGAGGTACCACTGCCAATCACACCCATGGATAAGCTCATACCCGTACCCAAAACAAGCGCGGATACGCAACCAAAGGTGTAGGTAAAAATATTTGCAGGGGCCTTTGCCTTTGCGTCTAACTTCTTTAAAGCTTTCACTTTAGAGGTTTGTTTGGGGGCATACTCGTTTGCGATTTGTTCCGCATAAATTCTATCAGTATTCATTCTTTTTTTCTCCTAATTTTTAATTTGTTCTATCTACTCGAGTAAGCTTATTATAACACAAACCTACAAAAATCGCTACAACAAAAAAAATGGAAACTGTCTATTTTAGCCCTTATACAAAAAATATCGCGCGATTGCACCAAGGTACAACCGCGCTTTCACTTCCTTTATAATATATATACTAGGATAATCACTTTAACAATGCCTTAATATACTCTGCTTTATGTTTCGCAAGCGTTTCCTTACCCATCTCGTTAAAGTGAATGCAATCGTCCGCCTTTCCGTTTACGCCTAATTCTACGCTGATTTCAAACGAATTGTCCATCTCTACGCCAAATTCCTCAGCAATCATTTTTGCGCGAGCGTTACGGCCTCTCACAAGCTCTACAAAGCCCGGCAACTCCTGCCCCATATGGTCCTTATCGTGTACAACGGTTGTCGAACCGAGCAAAACCTTCGATTGTTTAAGGAATTTTACAAGCATTGCCCTATATACTTCTTCATATTCTTCCAAGGTCACGTTGGACGCGTGTAAACCGTAATTATAATAGACAACCGCATAATCGCTGTCTTCAACGAACTTTTCCAGCATACCGATATAGGCAGGCGAAGTGATAGAATAGGAAGTCGCCAAATAATCCACAAGGGCAACCCCCTGCAATTCCTTTTTCACCCCTTCAAATACCTGTTCCGTAATCGAATCACCGATTAACGCAACGCGAGGCAAGTCCTTATGTGTATCCTCGCACCAAATACGCAACCATTCAATCTCTTCTTTGCGATATTTTGCGTCTGAACTTTTTTCAAAGGTTTGTTTATTCATACTTCCCTCCTCGCCAAATCAAGAAACAAATGAAGTTTTATCGTGAATAAGGACGAACATCTTGCCCGCCCTTTTTCCCGTTTTAAAGTATATGAAAAGCCGCGCGCACGCGTTAAATCCACGGCTCGCTGTTGGCTTTTATTCACAATAGATAGGCTTATTCTTCGTCCTTGCCTTTATGTACGTTTACGTACGCTTCAGCAACGATATTGCGCGTAATGTCTTTTACCAACTTTTCGCACTTACGAACGCGGAAAAGGTTGTTACATACGGGGCACATATATACCATATCGCCAACGTATACGTATACAGACGCACCGCATCTGTGGCAGTTTACAATCCACTTCTTGGGTTCAGCGGGTGCTTCTACGGGTGTTTCTACAGATGCTTCTACGGGCATTGCAGGTGCAACCTCGATAGGTTCAGCAACAACGGTTTCTTCTACCACTTCGTTCTTCTTTTTTCTAGCCATAATAAATCCCTGCCTTTAAATATTTTTTTCGTTTTTTATGTTTTGGCTCTTCGCCACAATCAGACTTTGTAAGGATAAAGGTATTTTACGCTTCACCCTTACTAAAATCTAAATTTTCCTGGTTTTAATCCTCTTTTGCTCTTTCAACAGGCGTTTCCGTCACTTCCTCAGCCGAGTTTTCCGCCTGAGTTTCTTGTTCTGCTTCTACAACCGTTTCCTCTTGCGCATCATCCACAGTCACTTTTTCACTATCAAGTGCGGAAGTCTTTCCTTTTTTGTACTTTAAGAAGAATACTACACCAGCAGCACCCAACGCAACGCCCGCTGCGATGCAGCCGCCGATAATCCAGCCGTAGCCATTCTTACCTTCATCAGCGGAAGTACCACTTTCTACTTCTTCACTGCTAACGTCTTCTTCGCTGCTATCTTCTTCCTCGCCGCCCAATTGTTGCACCGTTACCAAA
>JAFVQP010000031.1 GCA_017504735.1 Clostridia bacterium
ACGGTATCATTGAAATGATTTACGCGCTGGATAAAATTGCGCCCGGTATGGCAAACGACGACACGCTTCTTTACGGCGTAGAAGTAAAATTCTACAATATGGAAGTGGAGGTGGATGAAAACCTGCAAAGTCGTTACGAAGGCTTGTACGTAATCGGCGACGGCAGCGGCATTACCCATTCGCTTTCGCACGCGTCGGCAAGCGGTGTTCACGTGGCAAGACAAATCATAGAAAAGGTAAAATAAGCATACCAGGTATGCGGTGAAATAAAAAACACGCTCATTTCTGAGCGTGTTTTTTGTTGTTTGGTTTTCTTATTCGATGCCGCGGATATCTTTAGATAAGGCGAACGGATACACGAAAAGGGAAAGGATTAAGCCAAGCCCTATTGCAAGCGTTGCGCAAAGGATAGCCAAAAGAATGCCAAGAATCCAGAAAAGTAATTTCACGGTTAACAACCAAATAATACCATCGAGGTCTAATGTGAAAATTAACCCAGGCATTTTAATGAAGCCCCAGCTGCAAATTTCGAGAATCATTTCGCCGATGAAATTGTTATTCAAAATCAAGCAAGAGGTAAGCGTGAAGCCTAATACGGCAAGGGGGCAATAAATAGCAAAATCCTTGGTTACAATAGCAACAATGAAAAGGATTGCGGCAATGATACCGCTCCAAATGAAGGAATGAGTGCGTTTAGACATGCGAAGTTCTCCTTAGTTAAATATTTTTTTATCTCCGATATATGCAATAATCATATCGGCGGTAATAGCATCTTTGTTTTCAGCAAAAATGGGGATAAGCGTATCGTAATCATCCATTAATTTGGTAAGGTCGCTACTGCTGATGCTGATGGCAACCGTAACATTGTTGGTGTCGGCAACATCTTCTACAAAAGTACCCATTTGCTCTTCTTGTACAAACATCATGGGTACGCTGATTGCGTGTTCCGTATAGGTGCCTTCGGAAACATTATACGAATATACATACTGCGTTCTAAATTCAATATCAAATCTTCTAGAGAAATTAAGAAGGCTGATGTTTTTCGATTTCCAAACTTTAGAGGAACCATTGATGAAAATTTGAGCATCGGTGTTTTCGGTTGCAGGTATATATTTAATGGTGTTAATGCCTGCAATATCATTTAAGTTAAACCACAATGTATTGAAAACAAGCTTGGAAAGTTCTTCTTTTACTTCGTAAGCGATTAAGGTACCTGTTTCCACATCATAAAGCTCATTGATATACCCTGTAAAGCCAACCATACCGTCTGCTTTATTGCCTACAACCGACACATAGTTTTCATCGATGTAGAATTCAGCTGCGCTTCCACTTTCAAGCCCCGCAACGGTTAAGAACTCATAAATTTTACCAGTTACATTTCCATTTTCATCCTTTTCGATGGAGAACATTGCTTTCCTAGCGCCCAAATATTTTATAGCAAACTCGTAAGAATTTTCCGTAAGAGTGTAGGTTAACGCATTTGCATCGCCTAATTGTATACGCGCGGACTTTTCACCTGTTTCCGCATCCATGGAAAGGGCAATTTGTACCACTTGTTCTCCGAGAATAGGCAATTCTGCGGTGTAATCAAGCACATAAGACATTACTTCACCGTCGAAATCAATGGTTACGTTGTAAATCCCGCTTGTAAATTCGTGACGAGCCGTATCGGAAGGATTGCTGTCAAAATAATTATTGAATGCTGTAATGGAAGTGGTGGTTAAGCCTTCGACAACTGTTAAGGTGTTGAAGAAAAGCTGGGTTTGTTGTAAGTTGTCCACGACCATATGCCATTGTTCGCCGTAGCCGTAGGTAATGTTTGCAACGTTCACAGCGGAGGAATAATCGATGACAATATTCGAAGGCTGTACAAGATTGTTGCTAAAGCTGATTTGCATGCTTTCGGGAATGTACGTCAAGGGGTTTAATTTGTATCCGCTCAACAATGCGTTTAACATGGATTTGAGGTCTAACGTTTCATTCCATACAGCGTAATAGGTAACGTTTTGTGTGATGGGGGTGTTGAAATCTACAGCTACACTTCCATTTTTTTCCGTAACCCACCCTGCAAATTTACAACCTTCAAGGGTAGGCTTTTCGGGGGTAGTAGCCAACTCGCCATAGGTGATAGTTTGCGAAGGGATGGAACTGCCGCCATTGCTATCAAACGTAACGGTGTACTGCTTTTTCACCTTGCTCACGATGGCGTAATAGGTCGCGTCTCCCGTCGCGGCGGGAATCTCGGAAAGAACGTCGCCGTTTGCGGAGGCGGACCAACCGTTGAAGGTGTAATCCCATTCCTGCGTATCCGTAACCGTATATGTATATTGAGGTGCGGTGTTTTCCTCTACCGTGGTCGTAGTGATTTCTACGCCGTTTTCATTCATCCAGTGGATTGAATAGGTGGTGGCAGGGGGCGTTACATTTGTGCTGTCGCTATTCGCGCTATCACTGCTAGCTATTACACTGCTATCAGGGATAGACGTGTCACCGTCCTTGCCTTTACATCCTGCAAAAGTGCAGGCGGTGGCGATAACCGCTAAAAGGGCAACTAGTTGTTTTTTCATTTTCTTTCTCCTTAAAATAATATAGATAAAATAAAAAGAGCGTCAACCGAAGTTAACGCTCCGAAAAACGCAAGCTCCGATTGTCGCCAAACAAATCGAATAGAAAATGAGGGCAATCCTGTGAATCCTACTCTTGGAGATGCGCTTTTGCTAAATTCGCTAAAAGTAGGAAATGCGAAAAGGGAAGTATTTCTTAAAAAATACCCCTCAATATAATATTCGATTTGTTTGGCAAATTTAGTATACCATTTTTTTGGGTGCGTTGTCAATGGGTTTAATAATTTTAGCTTAATTAAAGAAAAACTTTTTCACATAGAAGGCTTGAAAAAATCTTCAAGATGTGATATACTTTTTCTATGAGAAAAAATAGGGGTGGCTATGGCGCTTTCTAACAAGACAATCAAATGGCTGGCGAAAAATGCGTCGACCTCTTTGAAGGGGAAAACGGTGTTGATTACAGGCGCAAACAGCGGTATCGGATACAAAGAAACGGAGCTTATGGTGTATTTAGGCGCGCGCGTGATTATGGCGTGTCGAAATCCACAAAAAGCCCAAGCCGCGCGTGAAGCGTTATTACAGGAATATCCCAACGCGGACATTGACACAATGCAGTTGGATATGGCGGATTTTTCCTCTATCGACCGCTTTGCGGAAACGCTTTTACAGGATAAAACCGATATCGATTACTTTGTCAACAATGCAGGGGTGTTCCACCAACCCAATCAAAAAACGGCGGATGGGTTAGAGTTGGTGCTTGGCACAAATTATATCGGCGTTTATTATTTAACGGAAAAATTATTGCCCTATTTGCAAAGCTTGCCGCACGAGGTTGGGTATATCAATACCGTTTCCATTATTCATAAAATTGCAAAAATCAAGTACGACGATTTTTATTATACGAAGAAATATAAAAATTTTGGCGCATACGCCCGTTCGAAATTATGCCTTGCCCGTTACACATACGCGTTGGCAAGCCGTTGCGTGGATACGAATATACGGGTGTGGATGATTCACCCGGGTATCGCGATGACGCCGCTTGGTTTGAACGCCTTTGGCGGTAAAGTAAAAGGTGCGGCGACCTTTGCAAGGGGATTGTTCAACACCCCCGAAAAATCGGCTTTGGCTTTGCCATATTTGACGGCACGGCAGGTGGCGGTGGGCAGTTTGATTGGCCCGCGCGCATTGTTTGGCGGTTGGGGGTATCCTAAAAACAACCGCATTGTGCGAAAGGTAAAGTTGGGCGCGGATGCGTTGATACACTTTACAAAAGAAGAGGTTTCGCGTATTAAAAACACAAAATGACATACCCAGGTATGCGTTGAAACGCATGCGCGCATATATAGAATGGGTTGTTTGACAAGAATTTACTATTGATTAGAAAATAGTGGATGGCTAGAATATTACTGAGGTAAAGGTATGGATGTGAAGAGGAAGAAAAATTTAGCCCTGTTGCTTTCAGCAATTCTGTGTGTAACAGGTTTTTCGGGGTGTGTGCCTGCTGGCGGCGACAGCCAAAGCGATACGCAAAGCAGCGTGGAAGAAAAACACGAAATGGTACTTTGCAAAAAAGTAGCAGGTAAAGAACTCTCCGCAGGCGAAACGATGGAAATTACTGTGAATACATCCGTGGGAGATTTTAATTATCTCACGGTAAAACTTGACGGGGATATCCCTGTTGTGGGGTATATCTATTATACAGATCTTGCGGATACGACCAAAACGCACAAGGAAAAATTCTTTATTGAGGCGGGCGAGAAAGAGTTTTCTATGTTCTTAGACGCCTTCCGTATCGGTGCGTTCGGCGCATTTGAAAAGCGCATCGACAAAATTACTTTACAAAACGTAAGTGACGGAAAAGGCAGCCTTCGTGTGGATGAGGTGATGATTTCGGACAGAACCTACGACAATACAGAAATGCTGTTTCTTGATAACGGTTCGATAAAGGTAGGGGCGTATCTTGCAGCAGGCGGCGCCTTGTGCCATCTTGAAAGCTTGGATAGAAAGGTGGTCGAATATTTGGATGAGAACGGCAACGTGCGTATTGATGAAAACATTAATGCGGACGACGTAAACGTGATTTCGGAGAAAGTAAGCTTTATCAATATCTACGACCTTGGGCGTGAAATTCAACAGTCTTACTATGGAGGCGTAGGGGAAGAGAATGGGTATAAACCCGATGACGACGTGTTGTACGATGGGATCGGCGACGGATATTTGTACAACCCCGTACAAGCGGGCAGCGCAGGGGATAACCAAACACAAATCATTGATTATCATTTGCTGGAAAATGAATTATACGTCAAATCCCGACCGCAGGACTGGTTCTTTGATAATACGCAAACAGAATCGTATATGGAAAGTACATATACGTTTGACGAGGGTGGTTCGCTGATTGTTACCAACCGTTTTGTGAACTTTGCCCAGTTTACGGATATGGACAAGGTGTATGTCCACGGCCATGAAATCCCTGCTGTTTATACCGTCCAGCCTTTGAACCATTTTTATTGTGAAACGGTGGATGGGGTAATCAACGACCCTAATTTGAGCCCTCTTCCAGAAGCGACTTCCTCCATGCGAACCTCGGTATTGCAAGAGGTGGAAGGGAATTATTGGTATCAACTGCAGTCGAAAAATGTGATAGGCAGTTGGTTGGCGAACGTCAACGACGTTGGGTTTGGTATGGGGATGTATATCCCGAACGTGGAGCGTTTCTCCGCGTCGCGCGGTTGGAAAACGACCTCTTATAAGCTTTTGTACAATCATCATTACGACGTGAATATCCATGATTTAAGAGATTTACGCCTGATTCCGAGTGCGTACGTGGATAACTACAACTACTTCAGCCCCGGTGTTACCAGAAGAATGGTGGATTTTGTACCCTTTGAATACAGTTTTGCCCTTTATGTTGGTACTGTGGATGAAATGCGAGAAAAGTTTGGAAAATTGAAAGAAGACGGCACCATCAAAAACGAAGGGCTTGATAATTGGGCAAAGGAATAAGTTTTTCCACGATAGTTCACTCTTTTGAGGAAGAAAAACTTTTTTTTGAAAAAGCCTTGACAAAAGATGTTTTTGTGATATAATGAAAGAACAAATTCATTGGAGGATATGTATTATGAAGAAATTTTTACTCGGTCTTTTAGCGGCTATTATGTGTATTGGCATGTCGGCTTGCACGCCTTCTAGCGTAGAAAAAGCAGAAGAAAAAATGCAAGAAGCAGGCTACAAAGTGGTTGCTTATTCTAAAGATGATGCAGAAGGCATGGTAGGTGGTTTCGTTGCAACGAAGGGCCTTACCGACCTTAGCAACACGATGACGGCGGTTCTTTTTGATTCGAAAGACGCTGCTAGTGACTTCTATGCGACCCTTTCCGAAACGGGTGCTGTTTTGGATGGCAAGTGGGTTTACTGGGGTGCTGAAGAAGCTATTGATGAATTCACCGCAATGTTCTAAGATTGTAAAACAAGAAAACAGGTGCTTACGCGCCTGTTTTTTTGTTGAAAAAAACGCAAAAACACCGTACCATGTACGCGTTGAATAGAAAAAAGCCTTCCAAGACGGAAGGCTTTTGCTTTATTTTGACGGATGGGCAAATAAGCGTTTTTTTAAAGATCTTGCGCCTAGATTGGTAAAATTGCCCACGTTATTTTATTTATGTATATAGATTAATTCGCCGCCTTTCAAACGGGATTCTTCTGCGCAAATCCCCATCAAGTGGCTTTCGATGGAGGCTTCCAAGGTGGTTGCCGCATCCGATTTGCCGGTCAATAATTCGTACAATTTTCTGATGATGAAGATATCGCCGCCGCCGTGACCGTAGCCGCCTTCCTGCAAAGCTGCAGTGCTGTGTGTTTCCTGTTGATGACCTTCGTAGAGGTTTACCGTGACGGTTTCACTTTGTTCTTCAAGGATAATTTCGCCAAGCGTGCCGTGGAAGTGGATTCTTCTGCCGCCGTCCTGGGTGAAAGCGGTCATCATAAGCGAAGCTTTTACGCCGTTTTCAAAGGTAATTTCCGTGATTTGATGGTCAACGACGTCGTTGTCGCAATGGTAAACACATCTTCCGTAAGGACCCTCTTTTAAGGCGTTATACAATTTTTCTTCCGTGACGGGTTCGTTTACAACAACGTTGAAGGGCCAGGAATTAACAGGTTTGCCTATGTTGTTCCAACGTGTGAGGTAGTGCGCCTTTGCGCTGTAAGGGCAGGTATCTTGTAATTTACAGTCAAGACAACGCTCCGTTGCGCCTTCGGGTGCGTTTTCAGGGAGGAAATACGCCAAATCACCGACGGAAGAAATGCTCTTGCATTTCGATTTTGCATACCATTGTAAAAGGTCTAAATCGTGGCAGCACTTTGCCAAAATCATGGGCGCTGCAACCTCACGGTTTCTCCAATTGCCGCGTACGTAGCTGTGCGCTTGATGGGCAAAGCCTACGCGTTCTAATGCGCTGATGGCAACGAGTTTACCGATTTTACCGCTTTCAATCAATTCTTCAGCCTTCAAGAAGAGGGGAGCATAGCGCAAAACGTGGCAAACGAGCACTTTACCGCCGTATTTTTTCTGTGCGGCGAGCAATGCTTCGCAATCCTCTCTCTTTTCCGTAAGGGGTTTTTCTACCATGATATCGTAGCCCAACTCGAAAGCCTTTAAGCAATGGCGGGTATGGTCGTTGTCGGGGCTTGCGATCAAAATGAGGTCGGCGCGTTTTTCTTTAAAGAACTCGTTTTCATCTGTAAAACAAGCGTTTTGGGGTACCTCGAATTTTTCACCGAAGATGGTTAAGCGTTCGGGGCGGGGGTCGCAAAGCGCAACCACGTTAAAACGGTCGCTTGCCTCGTGAAGTTGCCAACCGTAGGCGTTTGCACCTCTTGCGCCTACACCGATGATGGCAACTGTAAAAATTTTCTTTTCCATAAAGAGTATTCTCAACTTATATAATATTAACGTAGAAACTACGTCGAAATTTATTATAGCACCGTATATGGGGCATGTCAAGCGTATTGTGGATTTTTTTCACGAAAAAACTCTTAAAATAAGAGGATAAATCGGTGGGTTTTGGATGTTTTTTGTGTAAAAAATGAAAAATATTGTGGATTTCTCAAAATGTTTTCGTCAAACGCTGTACATTTTTAAAAAAGTGTGGTATAATGGTGTGGAAAATAACGATTTTCCCTTTTGTAAAAAGGGAAAGCGGAACGGAGAAAATGCTATGGCGGAAAGAGTAGAAGCCGAATACGGCGCGGAGCAAATCCAAGTATTAGACGGTTTGGAACACATTAGAAAACGTCCGGGTATGTACATTTCGTCCACCGACGCAAAGGGCTTGCATCACCTTGTACACGAGGTAGTTGACAACTCGATTGACGAAGCGTTGGCTGGGTATTGTACGCATATTGAGGTAACGATTAACGACGACGGCAGCTGTACCGTACAGGACAACGGCCGTGGTATCCCTACGGGTATTCACCCCAAGGAAGGGATTTCCACGTTGGAGGTCGTTTTCACCAAGGTAAACGCAGGCGGTAAGTTCGGCGGCGATTCGGGTTACAAGGTATCCAGCGGTTTGCACGGTGTAGGTGTAAAAGCGGTAAATGCTTTGTCGGAATGGTTGGAAGCGGAAGTTCGCCATGAAGGTAAAATCTTTAAGCAGATTTACAACCGCGGTGTGCCTCAGCGCAGCGTGCAGGTAATCGGTGAAACGGAAGATATGGGTACGATCGTTACCTTTATGCCCGATGCGGATATCTTTGAAACGGTTATCTTCAATTACGACACCTTGAAGGGCAGACTTCGCGAACTTGCTTATCTTAACAAAGGCTTGCGTATTACCTTAAAGGATGCAAGAGCCGGTCAGGAGCAAGAAGATTCGTTCTGCTATGAAGGCGGTATTTGTTCGTTTGTAGAAGAGCTCAACAAAAACCGTGAAGAATTGCTTTTCCCTGCGCCCGTGTACTTTGAAGAGCAGGAAGGCGATACCGTTTGCGAAGTGGCGATTCAGTACAACGAATCGTACAACGAAGTTATTTACAGCTACGCAAACAACGTCAACACGATTGACGGCGGTACGCACGTAGAAGGCTTGAAGATGGCGTTGACGAAGGTTATCAACGAAGCTGGTAAAAAGCAAAACATCTTAAAGGATAACGATAAATTGACGGGTGAAGACGTACGTGAAGGTATCACGGCGGTTGTATCCGTAAAACTTGTAAACGCACAGTTTGAATCGCAGACGAAGGACAAGCTGAATAACTCTACCATCCGTACTTTTGTAAACAAGTGCGTAACCGAGCATATGGCTACGTTCTTGGAAGAAAATCCTTCGGTTGCAAAAGAGTTGGTGCTTCGCTGTATTACGGCGCAAAAGGCGCGTGACGCGGCAAGAAATGCACGTGAATTGACGAGAAGAAAGGGCGTTTTGGGTTCGACTACGTTGCCTGGTAAGTTGGCGGACTGTTCGGATAGAAGAAGCGAACTTTGCGAAATCTACATCGTAGAGGGTGACTCGGCAGGCGGTACGGCAAAACAGGGCCGTGACAGACGTTTCCAAGCAATTTTGCCCTTGAGAGGTAAAATCCTCAACGTAGAAAAGGTGCGTTTGAACCGTGTACTTGAAAACGAAGAAATTAAATCGATGATTACGGCGTTCGGTTGCGGTATTTTGGACGATTTCGACGAAAGCAAACTTCGTTACGATAGAATTATCTCCATGACCGATGCCGACGTTGACGGTGCGCATATCCGTATCCTTTTGTACACCTTCTTGTTCCGTTATATGAGACCTTTGATTGAACACGGTCACGTATATTCGGCAAAGCCGCCTCTTTATAAGGCAACGGTGAAGGGTAAGGACGACGTATATTTATATTCGGAAGAAGAAAGACTGGAATTTGATAAAACCGTAACGGGTAAAGTGGAATACCAGCGTTATAAAGGTTTGGGTGAAATGAGCAAGGAACAGCTTTGGGAAACGACGATGAACCCTGCAAGCCGTACCTTGATCCGTGTAACGATGAAGGACGCAGCGGAAGCCGACCAGATGTTCACGATGCTGATGGGTGAAAACCCCGAACTTAGAAGGAAGTTTATCGAAGAGAATGCTTCCCTCGTAACCGATTTGGACGTATAAGGAGAGGAAAAAATGGCTAAGAAAGAAACCAGCCCGGAATTAACCGAAGAGTTTAAGAAAACTCTTGAAATGACAAAATTCCTCGACATCGAGGTGGACGACGAATTAAAGCGTTCGTTCATTGCTTATGCAATGGCGGTAAACAAATCGCGTGCTATCCCCGACGTTCGTGACGGTTTAAAGCCCGTTCACAGACGTATCTTGTATTCGATGCACGAAATGGGGCTTTACAACGATAAAGCAACGAGAAAGTGCGCGCGTATCGTCGGTGACTGTATGGGTAAATATCACCCTCACGGCGACAGCTCGGTATATGACGCCCTCGTGCGTTTGGCGCAAGAATTCACGATTAACTTCCCCCTTGTTTTCGGCCACGGTAACTTCGGTTCGGTGGACGGTGACAGCGCGGCGGCAATGCGTTATACGGAAGCGAAGCTTACAAAGCTTGCGGCGGAAATGCTCCGCGACCTTGACAAGGAAACGGTAGATTTAATCCCCAACTTCGACGGTACGGAAATGGAACCCACCGTATTGCCTGCAAGATATCCTAACTTGCTTGTAAACGGTGCGGACGGTATCGCAGTAGGTATGGCAACGAACATCCCTCCCCACAACCTTGCGGAAGTAATCGACGGGACAATCGCCATGATTGACAACCCTGACATTACCGTGGACGAGTTGATGGAATACATCCCCGCCCCCGACCTTCCCACAGGCGGTATCATCATGGGCAGAAGCGGTATCAAGCGTGCATACCGTACGGGTCAAGGCAACCTTATCATTCGTTCGAAGTGTGAAATTGAAGAATACGGCACGGGCGCAAACGTGCGTTCCCGTATCGTTGTTACGGAAATCCCTTACCAGGTAAACAAAGCGCAGCTTGTTAAAACGATTGCGGACATGGTAAACGATAAGCGTTTGGAAGGTATCTCTGACATTCGTGATGAATCGGGCCGTGACGGTATGCGTATCGTAATCGAATGTAAGAAAGACGCAAACGCACAGGTTGTGCTTAACACCTTGTACAAGAAGACAAAATTGCAAATTTCCGACGGTATCATCTTGTTGGCACTCGTTGAAAACGGTACCGAACCTAAAACGTTGAACCTTCAGGAAATTTTGTATCATTATTTACAGCACCAAAAAGAAGTTATTACGCGCAGAACTCGTTTTGACCTCAATAAGACGGAAGAACGTGCGCACATTATCGCAGGGCTTGTACTCGCCCTTGCAAACGTGGACGAAGTTATCCGTATCATCAAGGCTTCCGCGGATAGAAATGCGGCGGTTGTAGGCTTGACCTCGGCGTTTGAACTCGATGAAAAGCAAGCAATTGCAATCCTTGAAATGAGATTGCAAAGATTGACCTCTTTGGAAGTAGAAAAGCTGAAGGAAGAATTGGATGCACTTCGCGCAACGATTGCTGATTTGAAAGATATCCTTGCAAACGAAAGCCGTGTAATGGAAATTATCCGTACCGACTTGACTGCAATCAAGGAAAAATATCCTTCCCCCAGAAAAACGGAAATTTCCGTGGATTACGGCAATATCGACGACGAAGACCTTATCGATAGAGAGGATATCGTTATCACGATTACCCACGGCGGTTACATCAAGCGTTTGCCCGTTGACGAATACAAGGCGCAGGGCAGAGGCGGCAGAGGTATCACCGCACATAGACCGAAAGATGAGGACTACGTGGAAAAAATGTTCGTATGCTGTACGCACGATCCCATCTTGTTGTTCTCGTCGAAGGGTAAGGTTTACTCGATTAAGGGTTACGAAATCCCCGAAGCAAACCGCACCGCACGTGGCAGAGCTGTTGTAAATATCGTACAGCTTGACGCAGGCGAAAAGATAGAGGCGGTATTGCCCGTTGCGGAAAGCATGGACGGTTACCTTGTGATGGCAACCGAAAGGGGCTTGATTAAGAAGACGCACACCGACGAGTTTAAGCGTATTGCGAAGAACGGTAAGATTGCGATTAAGTTGCAAGAAAACGACCGCTTGATCGGTGTAAACTTCACGACGGGTGAAAACGAAATCCTCATCGCATCCCGCGGTGGCAAGTGTATCCGCTTTGCAGAAACCGACGTTCGTCCTACGGGCAGAGGTACGCAGGGTGTTAAGGCGATTACCCTTTCTAAGGAAGATATCGTGGTGGATATGTTGATTATCAACCCTGAAAAGGATTTGTTCACGTTGACCTCGCTTGGTTACGGTAAACGCTCGAAGGTAGAGGACTACCGTTTGCAAAGCCGTGGCGGTAAGGGTATCAAGGCAGGTATCTTCAACGAGAAGACGGGCTACCTTGTAAATCTTAAGGAAGTAACGGATGAAAACGACATTATGATTATCACGACGGGCGGTACGATTATTCGTATGCACGCAGATGCAATCAGCTGTATCGGCAGAAGCACCCGTGGTGTTCGCGTAATGAACGTTAAGGATAGTGAAGTTGCAACGGTTGATATCACCGAACGCGACGATGAAGCGGAAACGCAAGCGCCTGAAGAAACAGCGGCGGACCTTAGCCCTGAAGATTTGGCTGGGGAAACCGAAGTGGAAGAAGTAGAAGAAACGGTGGTTTTGGACGATGAAGCGGAAGAAGCCCCTGCAGAAGACGAGGAATAAGGGAATGAGGTAAAAACTCATTCAACGCATACATGCCCCCTTGTTTTTATGGTAAACAAATGCCCACAGCGATTGCTGTGGGCGTTCGTTTTTTATGATATTTTATAACACTTTTCAAAAAGGGGTTTTATTAGTTATCATACTCATGTTGAAAACCACACTTTCCACAACAGTACCAAACCTTCTTTTTTCCTAAAGCCCCACCGAGTAAACCGATAGGACCTAATAAGAAACCTCCGACTACTGCTTTTCCGACACTAAATCCTTTTTTGGTGGTATCCACTTGTTTCCACACGACGCTCTCATTACACATAGGGCACTTTCTGGGTGCATATGCCATACGCTATTCCTCCTTACAATTATACTAGTAAATACATTTTATCACAATTATAATTGTAAAGTCAATATTTTTACAAGAAAAATTGTAAAATATTTGTATGGATAATTTAGGGACAAAATTTTGTGAAAATTTATTTGCTTTAAGGAAGGAACGTAAATTTAGCCAACAAGAAGTGGCATTGCGTATTCATTCCTCGCAACAATGCGTTAGCCAATGGGAAAAGGGAGTAACGGAACCTACCCTGACCTATTTATGGAGATTAGCGGATTTATTTGAGGTGGAAGTAGATGAACTAATCGGCAGAAAGGATTTTTGAAAAAGCCGTTCATTTAATACCTGCTCCCTTGTTTTTATGGTAAACAAATGCCCACAGCGATTGCTGTGGGCGTTCGTTTTTATCATAAATCCACCATTCTTTTCCCCGAATAAATAATCGGCAGAAAGCACAAAAAGACTTGCGTATATATGAGATATATGCTATAATAAACACATTCTTATAAAGAGGAAATATATGCCACATTATTTGATTATCGCGGCGGTATTGCTTGCCTTGTACGCGGTGGGAATTTACGCTTTACGCTATATTCGTGACAAGCGTTGGCCAAACGTTGCCTTTCCCATTGTTATTTTTATATTCTATCTATACGTGGTTATTACGATGTATTTAGACGTAGGGTTTCACGACTGGAATTTCCAAAACACCCTGCCTACAGCAAACGTCAGCCCGTTCACCTATTGTTTAGCGTTGCTGACTTTGGTTTTACCCAAAAAAGTCAAGGAGTACATATATACACTGATTGCATTGCTCTCGTTTGGTTTGCTTGTTGCAGGAATGCTAACCTGTTTCTCCAACGCCGCGCGCGATTATGCCTTCCACTGGACCATTACCTTTGATTCCCTTGCGCACGTGCTGCTTTCGTTGTTTGGCGTGTATCTTGTTAAAAGCGGTCAGGTGCGCTTGGAACAGAAAAAATGCCTGTTTAGCGGCTTAATCATCGTAGGGGTTGCGGTGGTAATGTTGGTATTGAACCTGATTTTCCATACCGCCTTTTTCGGTTTATCTTTACACGGTAAACATAACATTTACAATATGGTTTTATGTGAAAGTGGATATTTGTCGGCGGGGTTGTATTTTATCGGTTTGTGCGCTGTATTGACGTTGGGATATTTTTACCAAAAGGGTTTGCAAGCCTTGAAAAAAGCATAATAAAAGCTCTCCAAAACGGAGAGCTTTTCTTTTACATTTTACTTGGAAGAAATACGTTTTTTCAATTCTTCCTCAGGTGTTTCAGCAGGGTTCATCATATCGAACGCCTTGATTAAGAAGCCCGAAATCGGGTAGGACGCTTGCACGATGATAATCATCAATAGAATTTGCGGTACGGTGAAGTCAAGCTTCGACCAACCGTCAAATACAAATTCACCGAGCGCAGGCGCAGCGAGTACGATGGCGCACAGGAATACGGCGATTACCCAAAGAACCGCACGCAAGGGGTTGAAGGGTTGACAAATACGATACAGCATAACCAAGCCGCAAGCGGTCAAGGCAATCATCATCATTGCGCTATACACAGGGGTGTCTGTGGACTTTACAAACCCGAAGGTTTCCGCCAAGGAAGAGCTGTGTATGAGATATACCGCCATGATCCCAATAGTCATGGTCAATGCACCAGGGATCGCACGGCTTAAGACGTAGGGGATAAATTTACCCTTAACACGGTCGGTGTTGGGTTGCAACGACAACACGAGCGAGGGTACGGCGCTGACCAACAGTTCATACATCAACATATTGTTGGTTTGGAAGAAGTACATTTTCTTGAGGGAAATACAAATCACGGCAAGCATCAAGATAAGCAAGGTTTTCATGATATACAACGACGAAGAGTTTTTAACGTTGTTGATAACACGACGACCTTCGTTTACGATCTTGGGCATCGACCCAAAGTTATTATCCTGTAAAACGAGGTTGGAAACGTTACGCGCCGCTTCGCTACCCGAAGCAACGGAGATGGCGCAATCCGCCTCTTTCATCGCCAAAATATCGTTTACACCGTCCCCCGTCATGGCAACGGTATTGCCCGATTTCTTGATGGATTTTATCAAAATTGCCTTTTGTTCAGGGGTAACTCGACCGAAAACGGTGTATTGATTTGCCGCGTTTTCTACTTCCAAGTCGGACAAGCCTTCCAGGGAGAGGAATTGTGAAGCGTTTTTAATACCCGCTCTGCGCGCTACCTCGGAAACGGTTACGGGGTTATCACCCGAAATAACCTTTACGTTTACGTCATTTTCTCTAAACCATTTAATCGTTTCCACCGCATCGGGACGAATGTTGTCGGAAAGGGTGATAATGGCAACGGTGCGAAGCCCCGAAGGCACTTTGTCACCTTGAATTGCGCCCGAAGCGTGTGCCAAAACCAACACACGAAGCCCCATTTGGGCGTACTGTTTTACAATTTTGTCAATACGTACGGGTACGGGTTTTAATACAAACTCGGGCGCGCCCATAACGTAGGTACCCACTTCTTCAAAGGTAACCGCAGACAATTTTCTTGCGGACGAGAAGGGCAGGGTTGCGATGGGTTGAAGCGCGGACGAATGTCCAAAGCGTTCGTACAAAGCGATTGAGGTTTGGTTGTTATCGTTGAGGGAAGCGAGCATCGAACCGAGGATATCGTCCACACCGAAGTCCGACCCAGCCGAGCCGAGCAGGATGCAATCGCTTACCTTCATTCTACCGTCGGTAATCGTACCCGTTTTATCCAAACACAAAACGTTGACACGCGCCAACATTTCAAGGGAGTACATATCTTGTACGAGGGTATTGTACTTCGCCAAACGAATCATACCCGTCGAAAGGGCAACCGTCGTCAAAAGGAGCAAGCCTGAGGGAATCATACCGATAACAACGGATGCGGTGTTTTGGATGGTCTTGTTCAAGGACTTGTCGTTGCTCATCAAGGTCGCCCAGAACCCGCCGTTTGCGCGCATGTTATCCCACGCGCCTTCGATGGTCGAATAGTTGTTGATAAAGGTTAAAATGGCAATCGGGATAATCAAGAACGCAATCACCTTAATGAACAAGCTGATGGAGTTCATAATTTCCGAGTTAGGGCGTTTATACTTCTTCGCGCGTGAGGTCAACTTACTGATGTAGGTGTCCTCACCGATTTTATCTACGCGTACAGCGATGCGGCCACTCGACACAAACGAACCTGCGTACAAAACGGCGCCGTCCTCTTTCTTGATGGGTACCGATTCACCCGTCAACAGCGATTCGTTGACTTCCGCCATGCCTTCCACGGCGATACAGTCGGCTGGCACCTGTTGCCCTGCGGACAAAAGCAAAATATCGTCGATAACCAATTCTTCCACGGGTATCTCCACCTTTTTCCCCATACGCATAACCTTTGCGGTGGGGGAGGAGAGGATGGATAATTTATCCAGCTTTTGCTTTGCGCGGATTTCAAGGAAAATCGCAACCAGCGTGTTGACCAAGAAAATGATAACAAACAGGTATTGCGACATGGGCGCATGCGCCAAAATCAACGCCGTCGCGGCGATTGCACAAAGGATATTGAACCCTGTGAAAATGTTACCCAAGATAATACCAGGATAGGTTTTCGATTGTTTTTTAACAGTTTGGTTGACCAAGCCTTGATTGATACGTTCGTCGATTTGCGCGACGTTCAAACCTTCGTTTGGCGCCGCGTAAAAACGCTGTACGTTGTCCGCCATGGTGGAAGAAGTCTTTTTCTTTTTCACCTTAGGGAATAATTCAAGAAACTTTCGATGGCTCTTTTCCTCAGCGGAAAGGTTTTCCAAGCCCGTTTTATCTGATTTCATATGCATTACACTCCAAAATTTATATCCTTAAAAGGATATACGCCCTTATTATAGCATATATGTAGAAAAAATACAAGGTTTTTGTGGAAAATTTATAGGAAATCGGGTTTAATACTTTCGAATTAATTGCTTTTGTGCGGAAAAAGTTGTATAATAGGCTAAATGGATTATTCGCCGAGATTTTTAACGGCGGTGTACTTAAGAAATTATTATCGAGGTGTCAAAATGATTGATATTAACCTTATCCGCACGGATGCGGAGCTCGTAAAAGAAAATATTCGTAAAAAATTCCAAGACCACAAGTTGCCCCTTGTTGACCAAGCGTTAGAGCTTGACGGCAAGCGCCGTGCTTTGATTGCGGAAGGTGACGCGCTTCGTGCGGCTAGAAACACCCTTTCCAAGCAAGTGGGTATGCTCATGAAAGAGGGAAAAAAGGAAGAGGCTGAACAGGTAAAAGCGCAGGTAAAAGCGGATGCTGAACGCCTCGTTGCCATCGAAGCGGAAAGCGCGGACGTAGAAGCGGCGCTCAAGAAGACGATGATGGCAATCCCCAATATTATCGCAGACGACGTTCCCATCGGCAAAAACGATGAAGAAAACGTAGAATTGCAACGCTTCGGCGAAGCGGTTGTGCCCGAATTCGAAGTGCCTTACCACCTTGACATTTTGGAAAAGTTGGACGGTATCGACGTAGATGCGGCGCGCCGTACTTCCGGTCAAGGCTTCTACTACTTGACGGGTGATATCGCTCGTTTGCATTCTGCCGTTCTTTCGTACGCGCGCGATTTCATGATTGATAAGGGCTTTACCTACGTAATTCCCCCTTACATGATTCACGGCGACGTTGTTTCGGGCGTTATGAGCTTTGACGAAATGGAAAACATGATGTATAAGATCGAGGGTGAAGATTTGTACCTCATCGGTACCAGCGAACACTCGATGATCGGCCGTTTCATGGGTCAAATCATTGACGGTAAAAAATTGCCTATGGCAATGACCAGCTACTCCCCTTGCTTTAGAAAGGAAAAGGGCGCGCATGGTATTGAGGAACGCGGTATTTACCGTATTCACCAGTTCGAAAAACAGGAAATGATCGTTGTTTGCCGTCCTGAAGAAAGCGACGAATGGTATGAAAAGCTGTGGAGCTACACGGTGGAATTGTTCCGTTCGATGGAAATTCCCGTAAGACAGCTTGGTTGCTGTTCGGGTGACTTGGCAGACCTCAAGTACAAGAGCTGTGACGTAGAAGCGTGGAGCCCTCGTCAGAAGAAGTACTTTGAAGTAGGTTCCTGTTCCAACCTTACGGACGCGCAGGCAAGACGTTTGGGCATCCGCTACAAGGATGAAGACGGCAAGACGAAGCTTGCGCACACCTTGAACAACACGGTTGTTGCGCCCCCTCGTATGTTGATTGCATTTGTGGAAAACCATTTGCAGGCGGATGGCAGTGTAACCATTCCTGCACCTTTGCAACCGTATATGGGCGGTAAAAAGGTAATCGTTCCTACAAAATAAGCGAAAGTAACGGATAAAAACGCTAAATATGATATTTAGGAACGGCTTTCCAGCCGTTCCTTTACATTTTACAAGAAAAGAGGAAGGAAAATGAAAGTATCTTCGTTTATGCGGTTTGCGGCGTTTGGGGTGAAGACCATTCTATTCCGCAAAAAGCAACCCATTTTGGGTACGGTGATTATCACCGACAAATGTAATTTAAAATGCAAGCATTGCTCCGTCAACAACATCACCGCCATCGTGCATCCGTATGAAAAAGTGAAGGGGGAGATGCGCCAATTGTATGAAATGGGGGTGAGAATTCTCTTTTTCTGCGGCGGAGAAACCTTTTTATGGAAAGACGGGGACAAAACCTTGCGTGATTTGGTTGTGGAAGCCAAACAAATGGGCTTTTTAATCGTCAACGTGGTGACGAACGGCACCTTTCCCATCGATTTGCCCGAAGCCGATTTGATTTTGTTAAGTGTGGACGGCGATAAGGAAAAGCACAATGAAATCCGTGGGGAAACCTACGATTTAATCATGAAAAACATAGAAAATGCGACCGCGGATAACATATGTTTTTATATGGCGATTAACCAAATCAATAAAAACACCATCCGTGACGTTTGTGAAAAAGCGCGTGATATGAAAAACGTCCGCGCGGTGTCGTTTAACTTCCATACACCCTATCCCGACACGAGAGAGCTTGCTTTGACGAAAGAGGATAAGGCGGAGTGTTGCAAGGTGATTACGCAAATGATGAAAGAGGGCGCGCCCGTCTTTAATTTGAAGAGCGCCTTTCCCTATCTCATCGAAAATTCCTTCCCTACGCCCTGCCATCAATGCGTGGTGATTGAGGATGGGAAGGTGAGCGTTTGCGGTCGTTGTATTGAGGTGGAAGGGTTGTGCAAAGAGTGCGGTTATTTCTTTGTAGCGGAATATACCTTGCTGTTCAGAGGGAATATCAAGGTGATTTTCGAGATGCTGAAAACCTACTTAAAATACGTGTAAAATGAAAAAATCAAGGGGGCAGGTATGCGTTTACTGACAAAATGGACGAGAATGTGGCTTACTCGCTCGCGCGAGCCGTTCACTTTTACAAACGAATACGATGAGAAGTTACAATATGCCGATTGCGACCAGCTTGGCTTGTACGTACATATACCTTTTTGCAAGAAAATTTGTCCTTTTTGCCCTTATTGCAAGACGGTTTACGAGGAAAAACTTTGCGATGAGTACCTGAAAAAACTATTAGAGGAAATTCGTTTGGTGGGGGCAGAGTATTTAGAAAAAACGGGCGAGAAGAAGCGGACGACCAGCCTGTATTTCGGCGGCGGTACCCCTGCTTTGGTAGCGGATCGCTTAAAGGAAATTGTGGATACTTTACAAGAATATTTCATCATCACCGAGGGGATTGGTGTGGAATTGCACCCCGACAACGTGACGGTGGAAACCTTGCAGGTGTTAAAGGATGCAGGCGTGACCAAAATCAGCATCGGTGTGCAATCCTTCCACGAAAAATATCAACATATTTTGGGTAGAAAATCGGTCGATGCGGAAGGTATGACGGCGGCGTTAAAGGCGGTGCCCTTTGAAACGGTGTCGATGGACTTTATTTTCGCGTTGCCTACGCAGACGTTTGACGATTTGAAAGAAGACGTGGATAAGGCATTTGCGTGCGGAGCAAACCACGTGGCGATGTACCCCTTTATCGATTTTACCTTTACGGAAAGTAAAGTACCGACGATGAAGAAGAGGGAAAAACGCCGACTTTTAGACGAAATCACCCGATATTGCTTGGAAAAAGGGTGCGAAAGGAACTCTATTTGGACGTTCGCAAGAGAAAAACAGGCAGGGTATTCCTCAATGACAAGGGATAATTTCTTGGGTTTTGGCTGTTCGGCAACGAGCTTGTTGAAGGGGCAATTTAAGGTGAATACCTTTTCCGTGGAAGCGTATTGCCAGCGGATTGCGGAGAAAAAATTGCCGACTTCGCTAACGATACGTTTTACGAAACGGCAAAGGATGATTTATTATCTTTTTTGGACGGCGTACAGCACGCGTGTGCATCAAGCGGATTTTGAAAAGTTTTTCGGTGTTCCTTTAAAGAAAATGTACGGGTTTGAAATTTTTGTGGCGAAATTGCTTGGCTTTGTCAAGGAAAGGGAAAAAGGTGTATATGAAATGACGTTGAAGGGGGCGTTTTATTACCACCATTATGAAAATTATTACACCCTAGCCTACATTGATAAAATGTGGGGGATTATGCGGAAAGAGGCATTTCCTGAAAGGTTAGAATTGTAAAAACTCCATAATTATACAGCAAAACAAAAGGGCAGGTATGCGATGAACGCATACCTGCCCCTATTTTTTATCGTTTAGGATAAAGTATATTTCAATGAAATATTGTCGATGTAGTAAACGGAATCGTTTACGTAGTCGCTTGTAGCGTTAGAGAAAATAATGATGAGCTTGTCGATATTAGAAATGTCGTTGCTTTCGAAAAGGTCGTTCAAATTCGCAGTGATGCGTACCCAACCATTAGAAAGCACCTTTTTAGAAAAACCTGAAAGGGAAGAAACGTTGTTTGCATCCGTGGTTGCATTCACGGGCAATTCAGTGGGGCGGTAGCCGTTTGCGTCAATATATGTTAAAGAGATGGTAGGCGAACAGTTTTCTAATTTCACGTCAAAGCTGAGTTTTTTGCCTACCCAATCGGTACTGCCACGCGTTAAATCTGTTAAATCAAGTGTGAAAGCTGACCAAACCCACTTTCCGCCGTCACCGTTAGGATCGTTGGTGCTGTCGTACCATTCGTCCGCGCTGCTAAGGTTGAAGCTGCCGCGGATGGCCGATTTACTACCGCTAGTAACACCCTTTTGCAATTTCAAATCGGTTGCAACCATCCACGCGCCGAGCTTGCTGGTGGAGATGTGGTCGCGTTCACCCAAATCGCCATAATCCGCTTCTACGGGTGTAGGCGTTGTACGCGAGCCTTGCGCATTTTTGAAACACATATTATCCACATAATAGGTAACGCCTTTCGTGTAATCTCCGTATGCGTTGGAGAAAATAATGTACAATTCTTCCGTTTCCGACTTGTCGTAGCCAGAGAAGGTGGTGTTGAGTCTTACTGTAATACGTACCCAACCATCGCTAAGTACGGTTTTGCTGATACCGTTATTTGCGGAAGCATAACTATTGTTTTGGGAGTTATTGAAAGCAACTTGGGTAGAGCGTTGCTGCGCCGAGTTGAACAACATAACGGACGAGGTAACGTCGCTGTTGTCTGTTTTTACGTCAAAGTAGAAAGTATAATCGTCCAAATCAGCGTTACCGCCGCACAATTTTTTGAAATCAAGGGTAAGTACTGACCAAGCCCATTGACCGCCGTCACCGTTGGGGTCTTGACTGCTGTCGTACGTTTCGTCCGCATCCTTTGCGCTGAAAGTACCCTTCAACGCAGATGTGCTATTTGTGGAAACGACCTCGCTTTGTAAACTTAAATTTGAATGTGCAAGCCACTTGTCGATAATTTTTGTGGAAAGGAAGTCTAAAGTAGCCAAATCACCCTCATCGCCTTTTACTGTGGGCGGGGTTTCAGGCACATCAGGTACGTCAGGAGTATCGGGTACATCGGGAGTATCAGGTACGTCAGGAGTGTCAGGTACATCGGGAGTATCGGGTACGTCAGGTGTCTCCGGCGTTTGGCTGGTACTGCTGTCAGGGGTAGCTTCTGAAGAGCTGTCCGAGGTGCCGTCCGAGCTTGTGTTACCGCCAGGTACAATCGTCAATCCGCCATCCTCGTTAGGGGTAACCGTAATATTACCAGGATTGAGGGGTTTTACAACTACGCCGCCTTCCCCATCGGGGGTTACCGTAATGCCTTCGCACGCAGACATGGCGCAAACGCCAAAAGCGAGAAGAAGGCTAGTGATGGTTGTTAAAAGTTTTCTTTTTCTCATAATTTTTTCTCCTTATTATATAAAGGTAAAGGGGGGAAAATCGCCCCTCGTTCCATATAGAGGTTTCACTTAAAAAATGTCGTATCATACGCCC
>JAFVQP010000032.1 GCA_017504735.1 Clostridia bacterium
CCATCTGTAAACACTTCGCCAACCGCTACGTAGCCTGCCTTCAGGTTATACTGCAACGTTTTACCTTTGAACACGAAATGATAATCACCCCAATAGGAAGAACGAAGCGCAAGCGCCGTTTGGCCACCGCTATTGGGCGTGTAACTAAATTTGTACACGAAGGATGCCGTGGGCAAATCGTTGTTCAGCGTCAAACCGCTGGTAGCGTCACCACCGCCCCAAGATAAAGTTGTTGCGCCGCCAAAATCATCGTTTTGCGCGACTACGTAGTCTTCGTATTCATAAACGACAGCAGACTTTTGAGAGATCTCCTTACCTGCGTCATTCGTCCAAGCCGCGTTTGCCTTTTCCGTATCCAACGACCAAATTCCGATAGCCGCCGCACTAGTAAATACGCACGCACAAGAAAGTACCAAAGTTAAAAGTCTTTGTTTTTTCATCATTTTTTTCTCCTTATTATTCAAGAATGACGTCCACCTTTTGCAGGCACACTTCTAATTTCTCGTAATTTTCCACCATAGCTTTATGTTCGCCAAATAATTTCTCATATTCAGCAAGCACTGCAAGCACCATTTCCTTATCCGCCGCCGTCAGCGTATATACCTCTTATTCCGCGTCTTCTGGGTGCATTACCATTTGTGAAATATATACGTTTCCGTATGCCGCCGTTGCGCTACCCCTCTCATCAAGCGCCGCCATATAAAATTCAATCCCCTTAGGATAATCGCGATTGTCAAGCTCGAACGTTACCCATTCGCCAGGGTTAATAACCGTCATTTCATACCAACCAAAAAATACGCCAATCCGTTTATCCAAACCGTTGTAAACAGCGCAGGTCGTCGTTGCATATCCCACAATCGGCACCGCCGTTGATAAATGGACGTACGTCCAAGCATCACCTGTACATTCGATACAAAGCGAGCCTGCCTCGTCTTTGTATTTGACCTCTTCCGAATAAGAGAAGTTCGGGAAACCAACAATCCCTCTTGTTACTTGGAACGTGCCGTAGAACTTATCAAAGTAACAAGCCACGCTGTCCTTGGAATAATCGATTTTACCTCTTACGATAGTCAACAGCTTATTGACCGCGCTTTCAAACTTTTCATAGTTGTTTACCGCGCCTTGATACGCCACCTCCAAAGCTATATAATCGGTGTAAATCCCTTTCATAACCTCTTCGTTTTCAAGCGTAATCGTTTCGGGCAGAGCGTTGATACGCTCAATCAAATCGTTGACTTTTACAAGATTTTCTTCGTCCGCAGCAGAATATTCCGCACCGAATTCCGCCTGCATTTCATCCACGTAATAGGTCGCATTTCGCACCGCTTTGGAAAAAGTAAACGCAAACGCATAAAACTGCTCAGCATTACTTTCCATAGCAACTTTATTTAACGGCAGAGTGCATTTCGTCCATTCGTTGGCAGGTAAATTAAACTTTGCCTGCGCAATCGGCACACTACCGCTCTTCAAAGCGCTAAGTGTAAGGGGTGCTTCCACTTCGTTAGCGTTATATACCCAAAGAGAAATACTCTTAATATCCCCTACGCTACAATCGGCAAAATCCGTCGTTTCCAAAGGCTGAATCACATTGCCAAACGTACCGTCTTTGTAATAAATTTTCAGGCTACCTTCCCCTTCCTTCTTTTGCTCGGAAGTGATATCCATTGTAAAAGTCAAGTCAAAATCCGTTTGCAACTGCTTGATTGCATACAAATCGTCGTTGTTTTCAAAACTCGAGTTCTTTCGTGTTGCCAATCTGGTATTTCTCCTTATATGTGCCGTCATTTCCTGCTGCAATGATCTCCTCCCAGGTATCGGTAAGTTCCAAGGGATCATCTGATGTGCCGGATATCTGCGGGGATGTTTGTTGGTCAGATCCGCCTGCCTCGGTCTCGGTTTCGGTTCCGGTTTCCGAATGACTGC
>JAFVQP010000033.1 GCA_017504735.1 Clostridia bacterium
ACAACCACATATCTTGTCAAACGGCCAAGCGCCGACGTCATCTTTAAGGTTACCTTAGAAGCATCCGCAATTTCCGTCGAATAATCGTCATATACAAGCTCGATGACAAGCCCGCTCATATCAAAGGTTTCCCCTTCGAGATATTCCGTCTTATGCGTAGAAGTGCTTGCCACACGCAATTCACTCAACTTTGTTACAATACCAAAGGCTTTCTTCACTGCGCGCAATTCTTTTTCTACTGCAAGCAATTTTTCCGTATGCGCCTGCGTGATAAATTGCGCTTGCCCTTCCTTACTGATGGCATTGTTGTAGTAGGAACGCGCTTTCTTCACGGTCTCCGACCACGTTTGTACCATTGCCTTGTTTTCGTCCGTTTTTTCCAAGGACGCCCAGCCCTTGACTTCCGTCGCCGCAGGCAACGATTCAATCAAGCTAACCCCAGTCCTCGTATCATCTTCAGGTAAGACGCCAACCGCATTTCTTTCCCCAAAGAACAAGCTGTAAATATGATTGTCGTAGCCATTACCATTGGAAGGATAATTCATCACCAAATCACTGGTTTTTCCAACGTATTTCGTAAAGTTATACACTTCCGTTTCAAAGTTTGCATTGTAATAACCCTTGTAATACGCCGCGCCATTCAATTGGGAAATGACTGCTTCAATACTGTCGGAAATTTCTTGGCGATAAACCGTTTCCAAAACGGGTGCCTGAATACTTTCAAAGGTATATTCCTTCACGTCGCTTGCATAGAATGCAGCATCGCCGATGGCATTGACGGTGTAAGGCAATACAACCTTCTCCAAAACGCCTTTATTCAACCCATAGAATGCGTATGCATCCACGCGCAAGGTATTTTCTTTCAAGGTTGCCGTCTTATCCGCCGCCGCATACGCCGCAGGATAGCAAACCACTTCGTATTCATTTTCAGCGCCATTCTTTACGACACGATAAAGTACGCCGTTTTCAACCAAATAATTCGGGTTCTCCACAATAAACGTGGTCAAGTTTTTCGAGCTTGCAAACGCACCAAAGCCGATATTGGTCAAGCTTGCAGGAAGGTTTACTTCCGTTTCACCGCCGTTAAAGAAGGCGAACGTACCGATTGTTTCCACTACGGGCATATCGATTGCGGTGTACTTCATCGTACCTCTTTGCGAGCCGAATGCAAAATCACCGATAACCTTTGCCGAGGTAAGGGTCAAATTCTCCACGCCGCTTTCGTAGAAAGCCTGCGCCCCGAACGTTTCCACGTTTTCAATACCGTTGACCGTCGTAAGGTTTCTGCAACCTTCAAACGCCATATTTTCAATCGTGTGCACCGTATCGGGTAAAGTGATTTCCGCCAAGCGGTTGCAACCGTAGAAGGCACCTTCCGACACCCTTTCCAACGCACCGCCAAGGCTCACCTTTTCAACGGGCGTATTGCTGAACGTATACGTCCCGATTGCCGTCGTATTTTCGCCAAAAGCAACCTCTTTCAACGCCTTTGCGTTGTAGAAGGTATAACCGCCAAGCTTCGTCAGCGAAGGCAAGTTTACGTACGCCAAATCGGTACAGCCTGCAAAGACTTGCTTGCCCATTTCGGTAATACTTTCCGCAAGGGTCAATACGTATTTACCCTCAACCTCGCCACCGCGAAGGGCAATACAGTTTTCAAATACGTTGTTACCGAGTTTTTCCAACCCATTTGCCGTAAAATTGTGCAACGCGGAATTTGCAAACGCATAATTCCCTAACACTTTTACGCTGTCAGGCAATTCAATAAATGCAAGTTCGCTGCCACGGAACGCATTGTCGGGGATTTCCGTCAATTGCGCACCGTTTAATTCAATTGCCGTCAATGCGGAGTTTTCAAACGCGCCAACGCCAAGTTTCGTCACGTTTTGCGTCAAAATCACCTTCGTGACGTTGCTGTCCGCAAATGCGTACGCCCCGATTTCCGTCACCGTATCTACCACCGTAAACTCGCCCGTTTCTTCAGGGTTGACATACAACAAGGTCGTCTTGTCCGCATTGTAGATAACGTTACCTTCCTGCGTGTACTTTGTACAGCCAGGCACCACCAACAAGCGCAACCCTTCAAAAGGAATCCCCAAGAAGCGAAGCTGTTCGATGTCCATATCGTCCGTAATATCCACCTCGGTGATCGCCGTACCCGCAAACATATTCGAGCCGAGTACTTCCAAGCCCTTAAATGCAGTCAATTCAATCAAGGAAGAGCTTGCAAACGCGCGATCTCCGATTACACGAACCGTTTCACCGCCAAAATCTACGGTAAAGTTCGCACCGCTTAACGCCGAACCGCAATTTTCAAAGGCTCTCGCACCGATTTCAAACGCCAATTTTTCATCCGCAGGGGACTGGAATTTCACACCCGAAAGGTTTACACAACCCATAAACGCGCCATCGCCCACTTTCGTGGTGGAAATGGTCACAGGGTTACGAAGCGAGCTGCAGCCCATAAACATATATTTACCGATTGCGGTAAACTTGCCTATTTCAATCGTAGCAAGCTGTTGACAATTTGCAAAAACGTATTCCCCGCTCATGTGCAAACCCGTCAAATCCACCGATTTGAGTGCGGTATTTGCAAAAGCGTAATGGTGCATCGTGCCGATGCTAGGCATATCCACCACTTCACTCAAGCGAACGCAATCAGCAAACGCATAATGCGCAACCGTCACCGTTTTTACGTTAGAGAAATCCACTTTTCTAAGGTTTGGACAACCATAGAATGCGTTTTCGTAAATCATCGAAACGTCGGACCAGTCAATCACTTGCCCCGTTTGTCCAGCGGGAAGCACGTTCCAATTTTCATCGTACTGTACAATATTTCCGTTGGCATCTACGCGGTGTTTTTCATTGACGAAATACACTTCTTCCAGCGCAGTACAATTTTCAAACGCACGCTCGTTAATTTGCGTAACGGATGCAGGAATTACAATCTTCGTGATATTATCGTTGTCCTTAAACGCTTCCGCACCGATATACCAGATGTTCATATCGGTAGGGATGATTACCTCACCGCCCATACCGTTATAATCCGTCAAGGTATAATTGCTTACGGTAAACTCGTTTTGGACACGCAAGGTAACGCTTGTCGAATACAAGGTCTTTTCCCAATCGCCGTTTGCCTTCTTTCTTTCCACAGCCGCCAAGATAACCGCCGTGCCCTTCTTCAAGGTCTTAACGTTCCCATTTTCATCTACCGTCGCAACGGAAGGGTCGGTGGTTGACCATACGATACGAAGGTTGGTCATAGGATGATACCAAGGATCCGCTTCCACAGGCAATACAATTTCCTGTCCAACGTTTACCTTAACCGTACCGTTTGCTTTGGTAAGCGCTTCTTGGTTGGTCATAATTACCCCAAACGAGATGGCAGGTACACTGACAAGCGCAGTATTTTTCTTGTCTGTTACCGTCACCTGAATGTATTGAGGCGCGCCCTTACCCGTACTTACGGCAACTTCCGCAGTGCCTTCGCTAAGACCTACGATTTCACCGTTTTTAACCGACACGTTTGCGTTGTTTGCCGACCAAACGAAGTTTGATTCATTCCCGTTGCCCGCAAAGTTTAAATCTACCTTATACGCTTCGTATTGATTTAACGTAAGGCTGTAAACGCCGTCCACTTTCGTCAACTTCTTATCGGTAACAATCTCAAACTTCTTCACGTCTTCCAACGCGCCGAGGTTCGCCGCATTGATATCTACCTGATACAAACAGCTGTTGATTGCATAGTCATCTACCTGCAGGTAGAATTGTGAACCGTATTTTTCATAGATATCCGTAATTTCAATAGAAACCGTCGTCGTACCGTTAGGTTTCGCATCACGGATAGGCGTAGGATAATCGGTCGCCAGCATCAACGACAATTCACCTTTCGCATCTCTTTGAGGATAGCACAACATCAACGCCTGCGCGTAATGATTGTCGTAAACGTCCACGTCGAGGTAAATGCGTTGCTTTTGCTTGTTGCCGTCCTTATAATCGTAATAACGAACGCGCACGTCTTCCAAGATAGGCGCTTCGTAATCGACGGTAAAGCTAAACTCGTAAGTATTTTCTTCCGCCGCGCGGTCGGGATAGGTCTTATTGCCGTCCGCATCTAAGATATAACCGCCGTGTTCGTCCTTCAAGGCATTTTCGTCCAAGAAGAAATCGAACTCCATACGGTATTTACCATTTGCCATCAAACCCATCGCTTCGGGCGAGAGTTCAATTTCTACGTTTGCAGGGGTCGCTTGACCGCCACCTGCATACGCTTTACCGATACGGTGGCAAACGTCCTCTAAAATCAATTCGCCCGTGTATTCGTTATACAGTCTATACTTCACGATACGTGCGTTTCTAAGCAAGCCTGCATACACCGCTTTAATCGAGGTAGAGGTGGTATAGTTTTCCGCATTGCCTTCCCCGTAATAAATGTTGTAACGGGATACCGAACACTTGTCCTCGTTCACGTACATAGGTTCTGCATCGTCAGGCAAAAGATATACGTAACCGCCCATGGGCAAAATGTATTTTTCGTTGTAGTAGCTGGTATAAGGCTGCGTAGCGAATACGCTTGCCTTGATTTTATCTTCTTCCTTCACCGAGCCGTCTTGTTCGTTTTCAGCCACTTCAAACGCCGTATAATCAAGCATAGGAGCCGCTTCCCAATCGCCATAGAAGGCAAGGAAAGGGATACCCAAATCACATTGACCCGCCGTTTGCGATTTCAACTGCAAGAAGCCTTCCACGTACATACCGTTTTCAAAGCTCTTATCAATGTATTCTTTTTCACTTTCGTCCAAGGTAATCGTTACCTGCAAGGTAACGTCTTCACCTGCCCCTACCGTCACTTCGTCAACCTTGTTGCCGTTTATTTTCCAAACGGTTTTTGCCTTGTCAAGCATATGCGCCTGCTCGCTTACCGTCAATTTATCGCTAGACAACGTTTCCGTCATTACGATTTGGTCGGTGGTAAAATGCAACGCGCTCGTCCCAAAGTTGGTGAGGTTGAAAGACATCGTATAAACGCCCGTCTTTTCTTCATCGTCGCCAAGTTCCAATTTCGGACGATTGTCGTTTTCCTCGACGTCCGTCCAAAGATATGCGCTGGTACCGCCGATAACACGTTCCATACGCGCAAGCCCTGCACCCTGCTTACGAGGCGAATATGCCAAACCGTCTTGGTCGTATGCCGTTGTCGCCGTACTCATCACAAGCTGCATCGCAAGGCGATTAATTTCCACAGGGTTTGTAACCCCTAAATCGTTTTTGATATAACTTCTTACCAAAGCGGTAAAGCCTGCCATATTCGGCGAAGCCATCGACGTACCGCTTTGTTCACCGTAACCGCCCGGTACGGTGGAAGTAATTTCACCGCCGTGCGCCGTGATTTCGGGCTTTAACTTCAAATCGTGCGTGGGACCCCAAGAAGAGAATTCACTCATGAACGGCCCCGCTTTCAAATCTTCACCCAAGCGAATGGTACCCACACGGTTTTTCGCGCCTGCTACCAACGCGTTGCCTGCGTTCATATTGATGGAAACGGAAGGCACGGGATTGTCGATTTCACCCAAGTTCATACGAATAACGCCTGCAACGTTATTATAAATAATAACACCCGCTGCGCCCATTTGCATTGCGATTTCCACCTTTTCTTGGAAAGTGGAGTCACCACGCTTTACAAGTGCGATTCTATTAGAATCTTTAAACAGCGCACGCACCTTCGAATCGTAGTCCGCCGCTTGACCGATACCGGGTACGACAACGTATTCAAATTCCATCGTGCCGTACATTTTTTGCATATCCTTGACAAAGTCGAAAGGATTGCCGTCGATATCACGGGATTCTTCGTAGAAAACAAACGACTTTTTCGCAGGGTCTGCTTCGTTTGCCACCATATAGCTTGCAGGTTGACCGTTGACGCTGGCAACGGAGAGCGCCGCCGCGAAAGTCGAAGGAGAACCTACCGTACCAGAATCGGGGTTGGATGCAAGGTTGGTACCATACACACCGCCGTAACCTGCGCTGTAATCGTTACTTGCCGCACAAACAAGGCTGATCCCTGCCTCTTTAATCGCTTCGTAAACGTCGTTTAACATCTCGCCTTCGCTGTCGCCGTCGTTCGTCGTTGTGAAGCCGCAAGAGGTACCCAAACTCATGTTGATTACGTCCACGCCAAGCATGACGCAATCGTCCAGCGCCGCAATAATATCCTCGGAAACCGCACCGCCCAAATCAGGATCGTCTAAATCGTCGGTAAATACTTTACAAATCACGAGCTGCGCATCAGGCACAACCCCCATAAAGGTTTCATCAATGGGGTTGCCGTCCTTGTCGGTATAACCGTTGATATCATAACCGCCGATAATACCTGCAACGTGCGTACCGTGGTTAGAATACGAAGGATATACGTCGGGATCATCGTCTGCGTAATCGTATGCAAAAGGCACCTTTGCGCTGACATATACGTCGGAAATTTCAAGCGAACCCGATCTTCTTTCCGATTGCAACTGATTGTTTTCAAGTAAACCTTGTACGTGCGCTTTATCCCACGCCACTTCTACGTTTTCATTTTGGAAACGTTGGAAAGCAGGGTGCGTATAATCCAAACCTGTATCGAGGACCGCCACCACCGTGCCTTCGCCGTATTCAGCCGCATACTCGCTAGAATCATAAATACCCGTCTTGTACACGTTGGTTTCGTTGGTAACAACGTTTTCACCATCCGTCGAGGTCGCAACCGTTTTCGGTTCGGCATAAGCTGTGGTAATTACCACACTCTTTACCCCCGACATCTTTTTGATTTCGGATACGTATTCCGTATTCACCTCAATGGCAACACCGTTTAAAACGTTGTTGTATCTGCCTTCCAAGGTATAAGGAATATTCTTCTTTGACAACGCACGCAAAAAAGCGTCTTGCTCATCTGCGATCTTTGCCTTGCTGTAATTGCCTGCAAAGGTAGCGCTGTATTCGCCAAGATTTTCACCGTTTGCCGCTTCCACCATATGCTCGCCCGAAAGGGTAACGATCACCGTACGGGTTTCATATTTAGGCGCAGTATCCTCCGATTCCATTACGGAATTGTTTAAGTAGCTTTCGCGCAATTTACTCGTATCAAATTGCCCCGTCACGTTTTTAAACGATGCACTTGCCGTCGTGGTCGTTCCTATGTATTCAGCATCCGCATTCGATAAACCGCGTTCCAACGCCAAAGTTGAAACCGTCAACACCGACAATGCGCTGCAAAGGATCCGTTTTAAGGTTTTTTTCATAAAGCCTCCTGGACAATTGTCCTTGTGGTTTCAGGGACTACCATTCCCTATAGGAAATGCCTTAGCGCGTTGCGCTTATATACCCTAGTTTCTCATTCTATCTTATTTTACACAAATCCGCCCTTTTTGTCAAGGCTTTTGCGCGCATATACGCGCGTAATGCGTATTTTTTTATGAAACTTTGCATATTTTATGCTTTTTATGTAAAATGAAAAACAAAACGGCCCCAAAGGGGTCGCTTTCGTTATCTCATTTTATTTGCTTCCGCCATCAAGACGTCGTTGATTGCACGCATCGCTTCCACGGGCACCTTCACCACCTCTCTATCATAGGTGACAAGCCCGTTGATTTCCTCCTCCACGTCGGAAACCTGCGTATATATACAACCGCACAAGCCTTTCGCAATTAAGGGCATCAGCTTTTTGAGGTATAATTTCTCCAACGCGGACACCAAATCCGCCTGCGTTTTGAATTTTTTATAACCAAATTCTTTGCTTTCATCAAATACATGCCCCTTTGTTTTCATCGAATATCCGCCAAATTCACTCAAGACGACAGGGCGAACGTCTTTCGGTACACGCAACGGGGTATAGTAGGTATGCAGGCTCTTCAGCTCCGTTTTTCCAACCCCTTGGTCGTGCCAACCGCTGACCGTATCAATGATACGCGTGCAATCGATTTGACGGATAAAATCGTTCATCTTTGCCGAATCGAACTGTCCCCAGCCTTCATTGAAAGGCACCCATACACCGATACACGTACAGTTGTACAATTGGGTCAAAATTTCCTCCGACATATGCATAAACTCGTACCTGCCCCCCTCGTTTTCACGCGCGAAGTAGGAATAATCATCATCACGGTGATGAAAACCAAGGAAAGGAAACGCCGCAATGTGGGTAAATTTATAGGCGCCGCCACCGTTGACAAAGTCCTGCCAAACCACCAGCCCCAACCGATCGCAATGGTAATACCAACGCATCGGTTCCAGCTTGATATGCTTACGTACCGTGTTAAAGCCCATCTCCTTAAGCATACGGAGTTCGTCTTCCGCCGCCTGATCGCTAGGATAGGTCAACATACCATCCGACCAATAGCCTTGATCGAGCACACCGTTGAAAAAGTACGGTTTTCCGTTCAAGGTCAATCGTGCAATGCCCTTCTCATCTTTCATACGTCCAAACGAGCGCACGCCAAAATACGAACGAACCTCGTCCCCTGCCTCATTTGTTAAAACAAAATCGTACAGCTTCGGATTCTCAGGCGACCATAACTCAAAATCATATGCAAGGGTCACTACGCCCTTAAATTTTTTCCTTAAAATTTCTTTTTCGCCGTCAAAGACAACAATTTCCGCTTCACTGCCATTGTCGAGCGTAATCGCCACCGTCTTTTCCTTGGCATCGGGCGTAATACGGAATTTGCCGATATTTTTCCTTGGCATACTTTCCAACCACACCGTTTGCCAAATACCGCTTTGAGGGGTGTACCAAATCCCACCGCGCGCATCGCATTGCTTACCGCGCGCACTGCCATTTCTCGTACCTTCGTCCGCGCAAAGGACCATCAACTCGTTTTCACCTTCCGTCAAAACGTCGCTGAGATTGACGGTAAAAGCGGTAAAACCGCCGACGTGATGTCCCACCTGCGTGCCGTTGCAATACACCCAACATTCGCTATCCACCCCGCCAAAATGAAGCAAGGTACAGCCAAGCAACAAATCCTTACCGACCTGCAAGGTACGCTTGTAGCCAATTTTTTCACCGCTGTTTAACGTGAAACCTTCCTCTACACCGCTGTTCAGCGTTTCCGGGGAAAATGGAACGATAATCTTCCCTTCATACACTTTTCCCCCCTGCGAATTTTCCTTGTAAAAATCCCATTCGCCGTTTAAACACAGCCAATTTTTTCGCATTGATTGCGGACATGGGTGCTCCATATGCGGAATTTCACCAATTTTATACTTCGTTTTTAACCTCATTTTCTTCCACCGTTTTCGCCTTGTTTTTTTCTTTACACTTCACCAATAAAGGTATCATCACAAACAGCAATAGACCTGCGATTGCCGCCGCCATAAAGATACCAGGGGCAGGGATATACGCCGTCGTCATGGCGTCTGCGCCTGCGTTTTCCAACACAACGCCCGCCGCTTTATTGATTGCATTGCCGATCATAGGGCCGATTACCATAGGGATTAATACGCTGAAAATCATGCGCACGCCTTGCAATTTCCCTGCATTGTCTTCGGGGGTATAATCGCGCACCAACGCCCCGCTGAGCGCCGCA
>JAFVQP010000034.1 GCA_017504735.1 Clostridia bacterium
CGCAATAGCAGAATATATACACATCGCCTTCACCACGTCTACCGATTTTGAAGTATTAGGTTGCGTTGATAATACGGAATAAGCATAACTCATTGCACTGTAATTTACCGTATAACCGTCTATGCAAATCTCGTAGGTTTGCCCTAAATTCGCCGCGGCGATATTGGGAATTTCCACGTAATACATCGCAGTCGTTCCACTTGCCAACGCAGCCTTCATCTCTACGCCGTCTACCGTCACCGTAACGTCGTTTATGCTCGTACTTTCCTTTAACGTAAAATAAATACGAATCGCCGTGGTGGATTCCAACAAAAGGGTTGCGCCGCTCAGCGTCACCTTATCGCTATTCCCCGAATAGCGCATCGCCATAGAAGCCAGTATTTCTTCGGTTACCATATCCACGTATTCCTGCAACTGTGGAAGACAAACATATTCTGCGGATACTCCAAATAAGGCGCTTGCCGCCATACAATAATTTTTCATGGCAAGACAAAGCATTTTTGCGTCGTCGTAGGTTCCCGTTTCATCCTCCAACATAACGTCCAAATACTCTTCCAACGTTACGCTTGCCGCTTCCCAATGCACCGCCCTTGCGCCGCTGCCAAAATCCATTGTTGCATAAATCTTACAGGTAAGCGTTTCTTGATAATCTTTAGCGCAAATGCCTGTGCTTACCATATAATAATTGCCTTTTTTCATTTCCGTCGAGAGGGTATAAACCGTTTCTGCGCCCTTATACACGACCCCCAGTTTCACACTGGAAATATCAGTTCCTTCGGTAACGGTTACGTAAAAATTCATTTTAATCGTGCCGTCGGTACTAACCGTTGCCCCTGCCACCTTTGCAGGGTAAACCAAATCTTCCGTTTCTTCAACGATTATCCCTTTCCCCGTATCATCATAAATCATTACGTGTCCATCGGGAATAATAAACGTCCCAGATACAGGCTTATCTACAATCGCTTGCCCAGAATCAGCCGACACCGTATATTGATTTTTATACGCATATTCCTCTTGCACCCTAATCATACCGCTTTCATTCAACCGAATATCCGTTGACGTATACACAGTCGGGTCCACGGGGACAGATTCTTCACCAGGGGCAAGATTCGCATCCGCTTCTTCTTGACGCTTCGCTGTATCCAGCTCCGCACTAATTTCTTGTAAAGCAAGAAATTCTTCCGTATAGACGATATCGACGTCCTTATTCAAATTCAAATCACCATTCGTGGCTATTGCAACGGTGTCGCCAAGTGAAATATCAGCCACGTTAAGTTCCTCGATAAACTCGCCGTACTCGTCCATAAAAACGTTGATAATCGCAGTATCAAAAACAATGCTACCGCCGTTTATATCCATCGAAGCACTTTCGGCTATGGGGTTACCGTTTAGATCGCTTCCAGCAAGAATTCCGTTTGCAAGAGAATTAATTTCGCCGCCATTGATTGCAATCTCGCCATGCGCACCGTAAAGTCCTACCATTCCGCCAGCCAATACCCCATCATTCACGGTAATAGAGGCTCCGTCCTCAACCGCACCTAATTGCTCGTCAACACCTTGAAAAACAGAAGATACCGCACCAACAAGCTCGCCGCCGTTCACAACCACGTCGCCCTGATTCAAAATACCAACCATGGAAATTACTTGCCCACCGTTAAGCTCTACGGAGCCCTGATTGGTAATCGCAGGGGTGAGCATGAGAGCAATAGCAGTGCCAAGTCCTTCCCAGCCGCCCGTCGTTTCCGCTTCAAAATCGTCCATTTTAGACTTTATCTTCCCGCTGTTATCCGCCGAACAGTCGCAAATGGTCAACGACGCACCCGCCTGCACGCTGAATGCGCTTACAATATCTTCTTTGTCTTCGTTTACGTATAAACGAATGGCAGGCCCAGTGAGGGTATATCCATTCAAACAAATATGTATATCCATGCCCGCAGGAATGGTCAAGGTCTTTGCCAAGGAAATATCCTCATTCAGCGCAAACGTATACGTACCATACAAAGGATTTTCCTCTGTACCGTAACCGAAAAACACGCCCTTTTCACTTGCGTATGGCGTAAAGCTGTCCGATTTTTTCGTGTAAATCGTCTTGGTAGAATCAGAGCCGCTTTGAATCACCTCTACAATGGTATTTTCTTCCGTCATGGGTACCTCGTTTAAACCAACGGCAAACACGTTATTCCCCAACGCAGAGCAGGTATGGTCTTGACCTTGCGTGTGACAGTTAAAACCATTGATCGTGGCACCGAGTATTTCTCCCCCTGTCAACGTATATCCGTTATAACAAACCAAAAACGATGCACCAGACATTGTGTCTTGCCAAAAAGGTCCAAACTCCACGTCGCTCATAAGCGCAAAACCTTTGTTATGCGCATCCATATTCCCCAACGAGCCACCATTCATCAACCAATAGGGAAGAAAATCGATTTGACCTTGAGACAAACCAACCAACGAATCGGAAAGCGTAGCACAAACGTGAGACGCGCTACAATCAAACGTAAACATCCCAGCATTCCCAGAGTCTGGCAATAAAAATTCACCATTTGCCTTATGTCCGTTTAAGCACACGCCAATGTAGACGTTTTCGGGCAGTTCTGCAATTTCCCAACTAACGTCTTCCGCAAGCGCATAATGGCAAACCAGCGTAGCAGAATTCCCTGTCGCCTCTGTTTGCGCACGGAACTGTTCCATTAGCACCATCAATTCATTCAACGCCTGTTGATTGACCAACCCAAAATCCACGGCAGTCGCCGTATTGACGGGAGCGCCCAACAACGCGCAATCGTGCGTCCCAAGTGTGCCAAGTACCGTTTCTTGGTTGTCAACCTCCTCCGCGCTTGCATCTTGAACGGTCATTGATATGCCTACCAATATACTAATAGAAAAAACAAGGGAAGCGAATATGATTCCCATCCTTTTTAATTTTTTCAACATCTTGTTCGTCAAACCTCCTAAAAACAAAAAATGTCGCTCCGCAAAACGGAACGACATCAGTAAAAATGCCCTTCTCGCTTTGCTGCGACACAATTGAATTACATACAAATCATCTGAAATTTGTAGCGCGAAAAAGATACACTCCTACCTCAGAAGTATATGTCCCAGATGATTTAATATTCAATTATGTCGCAAGTTTATTCTACCACCTTTTTCCTCCTTTGTCAACGCTTTTTTTCCATAAAAATTAAAACCC
>JAFVQP010000035.1 GCA_017504735.1 Clostridia bacterium
AAGCAAAGGACCAAAACAAGGACCAAACCTACTTTTTGAACCAGCTTTCCCAAAGCCAGCTCTCGGACGTATTATTCCCCTTGCAAGATATGGAAAAACCCGAAATCCGCAAAATTGCCCTCGAAAACGGTTTGGCAACTGCTAAAAAGAAGGACAGCACAGGCATTTGTTTTATCGGGGAACGGAATTTCCGTAAATTTTTAAGCACCTATCTCCCTGCACAGCGAGGGAAAATCCTCGACCTTTCGGGCAAACAAGTCGGCGAACACGAAGGCTTGATGTACTACACCCTCGGTCAACGCAAAGGCTTATACCTCGGCGGTATCAAGGGCGAGGACGAGGGCGGAAGATGGTTTGTCGTGAGAAAGGACTTGCAAAACAACGTCCTCTACGTTTCCCACGGCGACGAAACACCTCTCTACTCCAAATCCTGCGAGGTGAGCGGCTTTAACTGGATTCCGTCCAAGCCCCAACAAACGGAGTTTGACTGTATGGCGAAATTCCGCTACCGTCAACCCGATCAGCCCGTCCGCGTTCACGTGAAACAAGACGGCGGTTTGCATATCGAATTCTATGAAAAACAGCGCGCGGTAACCGAAGGACAATACGCCGTACTCTACGACGGAATCAACTGCCTCGGCGGCGGCGTTATCGAAAGCGCAGAGTATTAATTTCAACCCGTACCTGCCCTACTACAATCATTTCAACGCATACCTGCCCCACTGTTTTAGGAGGTGACTTATGGCACTCAAAGACAAGCTGCATAGCGGCGAAATTTATCCGCCGATGGACGAAAGTATTTTCAGCGAACAGCTGCTCGTTTTAGAAAAGCTGTACGAATATAACACCACCCGTCCGCTGGAACAAAAAAGGCGGCAACAGCTTTTGAAAGAGATGTTTGCGGAAATCGGCGAGGGCTGTTATATCGAGCCCCCTTTCCACGCCAACTGGGCAGGAAAGCACGTGCATTTTGGAAAGAACGTCTATGCAAACTTCAATCTCACGCTCGTGGACGATACGCATATTTATATTGGGGATAACGTGATGATTGCGCCCAACGTTACGATTGCCTCGGGCACACATCCCATTGCACCCGAGCTCCGCGAGAAAGGATATCAATACAACCTGCCCGTCCATATTGGAAAAAACTGTTGGCTCGGCGCAGGCGTCATCGTTTTGCCTGGGGTCACCATTGGGGAAAACACGGTGGTCGGCGCGGGAGCGGTGGTCACTAAGGATTTGCCTGCAAACGTAGTGGCGGTGGGAAACCCTGCACGAATTTTACGGAAAATTGACGAGCGAGATCGGCAGTATTATCACAAAAATCTGCCCATCGACCCGAACCTTTTCACAAAATAACGCATACAATGTTGAGAGATACGTAGGACGGCTAATGATTTTGCCGTCCTATTCTTCTGCTTTTCTCCTCTTTTCGTTGCCATTTTGTGGAAAACACAACCCCGAGATGCTTTCTTATAAGAAAAAAACGCGAAAAACGGCATATTTTTTTTGGTAAAATCTTGACAATCGCCCTTCCTTGTTATATAATAGATACAATCAATATTTGTTCTTGGGCAATTTTTTAAGAACATAGAAAATTTTTTGGAGGAAACAAAATGAAGAAAAAACTCAGCATTGTTACTTCTGCGGCGTTGCTTCTTTCCCTCGGTTTCACGATGGCTGGTTGCGGCAAAAGCGTAGCAAAAATTTCGCCCGAAATCGAAGGCGAATATTCCGCAAGCTTGACCCAGAACGTAATCCAAGCAAACTCGGCTAACTACTCCTACGACTTCGATAGCTCCGACGGTGCAGGTCACGTAATCGTTACGGAAGAAGCGTACAACGCTGTCACGATGACGACCGTTACGACCTACAAGGTATACGATTTGGTAAACAAACAATGGACGAATATTAGCAGTACCACTCCTCTTTCCGTATTGGATGAAGGCGTGTTCTACACGGCAAACGTTTCCATCGACCCTGTAACGAGCCTTGCTACTCCCGACGGTACGTACACCCTTTTCAGCACGGCTGGCTATTTTACCCCCAGCGCAGTAAAAGGTAGCTTTAACGATAGCGTATTCTATGCAGAAGACGGCAGCCGTTGGTATGTAAACGTGGACGGTGAACTCGTTCAAGAAATGGATCCTTTCGCAATGATTCTCGTAAACGACAACACCTATAAAGTTGGCAAATATTATATCAATTATACCAGCGACGGTTATAACATTTTCGACAAGAAGGGTAAATTCCAGGATGCACTCAACTGGAAATACACCTTCGACGTAACGGAAGGCATGTCCGGTGTTGAAATGTGGAGCGCTGGCTACAACCTCTTCATGCAGTTCAAGACCGAACTTCCTCAATACGAAGATGATTACGACCTCATCATGGAAGACAGCCTGGGCGTTGAAACCAAGTATGACCTCAGCACCTACTACTACTCCATCAAGAACGGTAAAGTAAAGGAAGTAAAAGACTTCGACTACTACGTTGAAAATAGCCTTTCTTACTACGAAGGTGAAGACGTTATAGATTACGCTATCCTTGAAGTAAGAGAAATTAAGAATGAACGTTTGAGCGAAACTGCCCTCGTTCAGTCTTTCAACGATAAGGGTAAAGTTTACGTTGACATTCAAGACATCGTTCCCGGT
>JAFVQP010000036.1 GCA_017504735.1 Clostridia bacterium
ACTTATGCGAAAGTGAATGGCGAAAACTATGCTTGGATGAATTCGGAGGGCTTGAGCAACGGCTGGTCGGGCTTTGGGATGTCGATTGTATCGCTTAACGACGGTTGGTACAGAGTTTCGTTCACGCCCGATACCTCGTTTGGTAGCGCAAGCAGTAACATCTCGAAGCTTCGCTTCCTTGTTCATCCCAATGACGCGAACGAAGCAAGCATGTATATCGATAACTTGTACCTTGCAAATTGCATCCCCACCGATTATATCGGTCAATGCGGTTTGGTGGTTGTCAACAGCGGTACTATTGCAAAAGATACCGAAGTGGTAAGCAAGCTTTCCACGGAATCCGTTAAATGCACGATTCCCGCAGGCAACAACGACGCATGGTGGAATTATGATATTAGCTTGAGAGAGCTTGCAGGCGGCACGCTCGATTTAAGCGGTCAGACAATCACCTTTGATATGAAGATTGTCGGCAGTATGGGTTGGGCAGGCTTTACAGTATCGGCTGACGGCGTAACTTATAGCGATTATGCTTGGACGAACCTTTCCGACGGCTGGTCTGGTTACGGTATTTCCGTCAAAGCGATTGGTGACGGTTGGATGAGATGTACGGTTACGCTCGATACCAATTTCAGCGCATACAGCGGTGCGGTTGGGGTACTTCGTTTCATGGTGCATCCTACGGATAATAATCAATCGGTTATGTATCTTGACAACCTGTATCTTGGTTAAAAAATACAATACACGTAGGGTTGGCCTTTTTACAAGGTCAGCCTTACGGTGTATAAATGCATTATCAAAAATAGAGAAGAAATATGGGAAATAGAAGAATCATTTTACCCAGTGAATCCTATCACGAACGGGTAAATAAGCTTATTTTACAATTACAGAGCAATATTATTGTAAAACAATATCCTTTAGAGGGGTTATTTTATAAACCGACGACCTATAAAACAGGGAACGCTGTCCCCGATATAAAGGAAGAGGGGTGGACGGCGTTTAAAGCGGATGAGCTTTGGGGCGGAACGCCTGATTTTCACGCGTGGTTTTATACGCGTGTAGCGTTGGATAAAACCTTTATAGGGAAAACGTTGCGGTTTCAATTTAATACCGATTATTGTGGGTGGGCGTTTGAAAATCCGCAATTTTTGGTGTACGTTGACGGAAAAGTCGTGCAAGGGATCGATCTCAATCATAGATATTTTGAAATAAAATATGAGGGTGCGTTCGATTTACATATTTATGGCTATACGAGCTTTGATTGCTTCCGCGCATTGCCGTTCTTTATCAACGTATGCGAAATCGATGAAGAGACGGAAAAGCTGTACTACGACTTAAAAGTGCCGTTCGACGTTTTAGCGTTTACCGATAAAAACAGTAAGGAATATGTCGATATTCTCCATTACTTAAACGAAGCGTTGAAGTTGGTGGATTTTAGGGTGGTAAATTCTAAAGAATATCACGATTCTATCAAGGTTGCATTAGAATATATCGAAAGAGAGTTTTATCAAAATTACTGTAAAAAACAAGATATTTCCTGCGCGTGCGTAGGACAAACTCACATTGATATTGCATGGCTTTGGACGTTTGCACAAACGAGAGAAAAGGCGCAACGCAGCTTTGCCACCGTTATCGAAAATATGCGGAAATATCCTGAATATACCTTCTTTTGCTCGCAACCGTATTTGTATAAAGCGGTAAAGGAAGAAGACCCTTATTTGTACGAGCAAATTAAAGAAAAGGCAAAAGAAGGCAGGTTTGAAGTAGAGGGTGGATTATGGCTGGAAACGGATACCAACTTGCCAAGCGGCGAAAGTTTAGTCCGCCAAATTATCTACGGTAAGAAATTCTTCAAAGAGGAATTTGGGGTGGATAGCCATATCGTATGGCTGCCAGACGCTTTTGGGTATTCGGCTGCTTTGCCGCAAATTTTTAACCTTTCGGGAATTGACACCTTTGTTACTTCAAAGATTTCTTGGAACGATAGGGACACAATGCCTCACGACGTCTTCACGTGGAGAGGTATAGACGGTTCGGATATTTTCACCTATTTCATTACGTGTCAAAGCATCCATTCAAACAAACAACGCTTGACGACGTATAACGCAGAGGCGACACCCGATTATTTGACAGGGGCTTACGATAGATTTAGCGATAAACAGCTTTGCGACAAGGTTTTGGTTGCGTACGGCTACGGCGATGGCGGTGGTGGACCGACGGCGGAACAATTGGAGAATATCCAGCGTATGAAACGGGGGATTCCTGGCTGTCCGAACGCGGAAAACTCGACGTTAGAGGAATTCTTTGCCTACGTAAAGAAGAGCGCGGATAAGCGTTTGCCCAAGTGGGTAGGCGAGCTGTATCTCGAATTCCACCGTGGTACGTATACGACTATCGGTAAGAATAAGCGTTACAATCGAAAAATCGAGTATTTGCTCCACAATATAGAAGCGATGGCTACGATGAACCATCTTTTGAACGGCGCAGAGTATCCTTATGAAATGCTCGATGCGATGTGGGAGCAAGTTCTCAATCTTCAATTCCATGACATTTTGCCTGGATCTTCCATTAAAGAAGTATATGAAGACAGCGATAAAATTTACGCGGAATTGTTTGCAAAGGGCGAGCAGTTGCTTTCTAAGCTTTCGGAAGAGGTTTCTAGTCGTGCCAAATCGGGCGATTTGGTGTTCAATATGCAACCGTTTAACGCGCTTGCTGACGTTGAAAAGGATGGCAAATTTTATACGCAAGAAGCGCCTTCCTACGGCTTTGCGGTGGATGCAACGCAGGTTGGAAATAGCGTAATTGTCCAAGAAAAGCATTTGGAAAACAAGTTCTATTCTATTGATTTTGACGATCATTATGAAATTGTCAGCATTTTCGATAAGGTGAACGGCAGAGAAGTATTGAAGCCGAATAAAAAGGGAAATGCGTTGGTTGCCTACGAGGATGTTTCTATTGAATACGACGCATGGGAAGTGCGTGATTTCTATACGGAAAAGGCGTATCCCGTTAATAACGTGAAGAAATGTGAGCTTGTCGACCTTGGCAGTAAGAAGGGCATAAAAATTTATAGAGAATTTTTGGGTTCGAAGATTGAGCAGACGATACTTTTATCGGATAGCGTGCCTCGTATCGACTTTAAAACCAACGTGGATTGGCAACAAGAACATTTGATGCTGAAAGTGAAGTTCCCCGTAGACGTCTTTGCGGATAAGGCGACGTTTGATATTCAGTTTGGTAATATCGAGCGTCCCATTTATGGCAACACGTCTTGGGAGCAGGCAAAATTTGAAACCTGCGCGCATAAGTACGTGGATATTTCCGAAAACGGCTACGGCGTGTCCTTATTGAACGATTGTAAGTACGGTCACGACGTTTTAGACGGCAACCTTGGGTTGACGCTGCTTCGTTCGCCTACTTGGCCGTATAAGGATGCGGACAAGGGAATGCACGAGTTTACCTATTCGTTGTATGCGCATAGCGGACGTTTGGCTGATGCCGACACGGTGAAGCTCGCCTTTGACTTAAACAATCCTTTGTTTACTGTAAAATCGAACGGTTACGGGGATTTGGATAGTTATTCGATGATTTCGTGTGAAAGCCCGAATATCGTCATTGACACGGTGAAGATGTCCGAGGACGGAAAGGGTGTTATCGTGAGATTATACGAAACACAACGCATCAGAACGCAGGCAAAATTGGGGCTTGGCTTTGCGTATAAAGAGGCGTATAAGTGCGATTTATTGGAAAATCGCATTTCCGAGCAAACGATTGCTAGTGATAACGTAGAGTTATCCATCAAGCCCTACGAAATTGTTACGTTAAAATTTGTTTTATGAGAAAAATTAAAAAGACAATTTGTTTGGGATTAGCGGTACTGGCGGCGGTTTTATCCGCCTGCTCGTCCGCTAATTCTATAAAATGCGTTGCGACGACACACGGAGAAAGGGTAAAGTTATGAAAAATCAAGTTCAATTTAAGCGTTTTGGGACGATGATTGATTGCTCTCGAAATGCGGTCATGAACGTAAAAACTTTGAAAAAGTGGATTGACTTAACCGCGGATTTAGGTTATAATACGTTATGCTTATACATGGAAGATACTTACGAGGTCGCGGATGAGCCGTACTTTGGGTATTTGCGAGGGCGTTATTCCAAAGAAGAGTTAAAAGAGATTGATGGATATGCGAAAAAATGCGGAATGGAGCTTATTCCGTGCGTTCAAACCTTGGCGCATTTGAACCAAATTTTTCGTTGGCCGAAATACCGTTCCTATAATGATACGGGCGATATTTTACTCATCGACAACGAAGACGTTTATACCCTTATTGACAGGTGCTTTCAAACGCTGGCGGAGTGTTTTTCCACGAAAACAATCAATATCGGCATGGACGAAGCCTTTATGATGGGAAGGGGAAGATATTTCAATCTCCACGGCAATGCGGATAGGGCGGAGCTGTTTTTAAGACATTTAAACAGAGTGGCTGCAATCGGTGAAAAATATGGTTTTACAATGCTGATGTGGTCGGATATGTTCTTTAATCTGCTTGATGAAAAGACTGATAATCTTGCGGAAGTGCAGGCAAAAATCCCTAGCAGCGTGAAGCTTATTTATTGGGATTATTATTCCACGGAAAAGAAAAATTACGACGAAAAAATAACAAAGAATCAACAGCTTTGTAAGGACGCTTGGTTTGCGGGCGGCTTGTGGAGTTGGACGGGCTTTGCACCTCACAACGTGTACAGTATAGAAACCACGAAAGCTGCTTTTGAAAGCTGTATGGAACACGGCGTTTCTTCCGTTTTTTTGACGCTGTGGGGGGATAACGGCGGGGAGTGTAGCCGATTTGCGTTACTTCCGTCCTTGTTTTACGCATCTGAGCTTGCAAAAGGTAATCATGACGAAAGCTTGATAAAAGCGAAATTCCAAGAAAAATATGGTATCGCTTTTGATGATTTTATGTGGGTGGATTTACCTGTTTCTTCCTATAACGCGAAGGAGCGGACGTGTAATCCAGATAAGTATATTTTGTACAACGACCCTCTTGCAGGAATTATGGATTCGGCGATATGGGATTCTTGTGAGGAAGAGTATGCACAATGCGCCCAAAGCTTGGCGAAGCTTGCCGAACATTCCGATTTTGGTTTTCTGTTTAAGACGTTAAAGGCGCTGAGCGAAGTTTTGGCGGTGAAAGGCGCTTTAGGGATTCAAACACGCACTGCCTACAAAGCAGGGGATAAGAAG
>JAFVQP010000037.1 GCA_017504735.1 Clostridia bacterium
AAAGCATCTAAGCGTGAAACTCGCTTCAAGATAAGGTATCCCTGAAGACCCCTTGAAGACAACAAGGTTGATAGGTCGGAGGTGTAAATGCAGCAATGTATTAGCTGACCGATACTAATAGGTCGTTTGGCTTGATCTCAATTAATGAGATAAAGGCTTTGATTTAAAACGAAAATCTCTTCAGAATAGAAAATCTATAATTTTTACGGACTTCAAAACAAGAAGGCTGATATGAAATTAAATTGACTTTCGTAAGTTTGCTATGTAGTTGTTAGTCTTCTGACTAAGTTACAAACGTATGTATGCCGCGAAAGCGGAGTATATAACCATAGCGGTGACGATGGCAAAGAGGATCCACCTGTTCCCATTCCGAACACAGAAGTTAAGCTCTTTTACGCCGAAAGTACTTACGGTTAACCGTTGGGAGGATAGGTAGCCGCCGCTTTTCAAAAAGAAAGCCTTGTTCTTACGAACAAGGCTTTTTCTTTGCGTTAAAACACTATTACTATATTTTGCTGGTACTATTTCAATATCTAAAAAGAGCAAACCTTAAGGCTTGCTCCTTATTTGTATAGATATTACTTTCTTTTAAATGCTTTATAAAGGCTAAAGCTTCCTAATGAAAGAGTCATAGGAATAACAGCAAATCCTGCATTTGCTTCTCCTTTAGAGGTTAAAACATAAATAGCGCCAGCGAATGTAAGAATAGCAAAAAGGAGGGATAATATTAAAAATAATTTTTTCATATAATTGTTATCCTTGATAGAAGAAGTTTATTTAATTACGCCTTTTTTGATGATAATGTTGGCATAGATTGCGCCCTCGCCCGTTGCGATCACTGCATACGCTTTCTTTGCACGTTCATAAAAAGCGAAACGTTCCAAATTGCCTGCGCGCAGGTTGTCATCGTGTTTCTTTGCAATCGCAAAATATTTATCCCAAATGGTGGGGAGAGGGTCGCCTTCCACCGTTTGCATGAGCATAAAGTTTTCCACGGCGTAGGTGTCCAAGGGGATAAGGGAAAGAACAGCGTCCAGCATTTCTTCACCGCCAAGACCGTCCGCACGAATAACGCGTTGGCCGTAATTTTCCGAAGGGAAGTTGCCGTCTGCGATGACGATTTCGTCGCCGTGACCCATTTCACAAAGTATCTTCAAGAGCTGAGGGCTAACAATTTTAGGAACGTTCTTTAACATAAATAGACTCCTTTCATATATAAATGTATTTTCATTTTAACACATTTCTATTTAAAAGTCAAGGGGCTTAAAACAAATACTTTTGTCTATTTTTCCACACACTAAGCAAAAATGAAGGGGGCAGGTATGCGTTCAAGTACAAAAAAGCGAGAAGGGAAGTGGGCATTTTTAAAAGGTGCGACGTGGATAGCGGTAGGGGGCTTTACGGCGAAAGTGATTGGCGCACTGTATCGCATCCCGCTCACCAATCTAATCGGCGGTAAGGGGTTGGGATTATATCAACTGATATACCCCATCTATTGCCTTTTATTGACCGTTTCTGCGACGGGGATTCCTTCCTCGATTGCCAAGCTTACCGCGGAGCGAATTGCACAAGGAAAGGACAGTAAAGCGGTATTTAAGAGCGCCATGCGGTTGTTTATTTGGATAGGGTTGGCGGGTACGATATTTATGGCAATCGTTGCCCCTTTCCTTGCCAAAGCGCAAGGGAGTGAAGAGGTGCTGTGGGGGTATTATACCCTTGCGCCGTCCGTCCTTTTGGTGTCCGCAATCTCGGTGTTTCGCGGGTGGTTTCAGGGGCGAAACCATATGTTCCCCACCGCTTTGTCGGAAGTGGCGGAGCAGGTAGTAAAGGTGGGGGTGGGGATAGGGTTTGCCTATCTCTTCCGTGATGACGTATCCAAGGCGGTAGTCTTTCTTTTGCTTGCTGTTTCGCTGTCGGAGTTGGTGACTTTACTGATTATGTGGTGGCTTTACCGAAGGACAAAAATGCGTGAAAAATCGAAAAATGAAGGGGGCAGGGTTGAGATGAAGTCTATTTTGCGCCTAAGCATCCCTGTTACTTTCAGCGCAATGTTGTTGCCTTTGTCGGGCCTTTTAGACAGCGTTTTAGCCCCTCGGTTGTTGAGTGCTTATGCGGAGGATGCGGTAACCTTATTCGGGTTATTTGCAGGGGGTGCGGTGACGGTAATCAACCTGCCTGTGTCCGTTTGCTATGGCCTAGCGGCGGCAAGTGTACCGCGTGTAGCGATGTCGGTGGGAAAACACGGAAAAAACACAAGTCCCCGAAAACGCATTTTCTTTTCCTTTGGTATTACGGCGTTGGTCGGCGGTTGCAGCGCGGTAGGGCTTTACCTTTTTGCTGAACCTGCGGCGAAAATCATTTTTCGAAGTCTAGCGGAAGCGGAGCTGAATACACTCATACAACTCATCAAGGCGTTCGCCGTGAGTGCTTTTACCTTATCGTGTGTACAAACACTTTCGGCGTGTTTAACGGCGCAGGGAAAACCACAGTACGCCGCGTTTTCCATGTTGATTGCGGTGTTGGTGAAGACGGGATTGTACGTTTTTTGGCTGCGTGACCCTGCAGTTTCGGTTTTTGGGTTGGTATATGCAACGAATATCGCGTATGCGGTTGCTTTTCTTCTCGATTTATTGTATAATGTATATATCACAAGAAGAAAAAGGACGGCGAAAGCATGATTACGGTAATTGGTCTTGGCGTAGAGAAGAATGATTTGACAAAACGCGGCGAAGCGGCGTTGTTGCAGGCGGTGAAGGACGGGCGACCCATTGTGGTGCGCACGGCGAAAACGATTTCCTACCAAACGGTGGCGGAAATGGGGATTGCGCACGAAAGTTTAGACTGTGTGTATGAAAGCAGTCGCAATTTTGCTACGCTTGCGAAAAATCTTGCCAAGGCGGTAACCGAGAAGGGTGAAAATACCGTATATCTCGTAGATGGCGCGGCGACCGAGGACAACTCGGTAAAAGCTCTCCTCAAGCGTATGCGTGGTAAAGTGGAAATTATCGACGGTGTATCGCGTACGACGGCATTGGTGCGTGCGGCAGGCTTTGAGGGGTGCTCCTACACGGCGGTATCGGCGTATGAGCTTGCGGAAAAGGCGCAGGCGGGCAATATCAACCTTCCCTTGATTGTGTACGATTTGGACGATCGATGGCTGGCGAGTGACGTGAAACTCGTTTTAGGGGATTTGTTCGGGGAAGAAACCACGGTGAAGTTCCTTTGCGGTGGCAAGGCAAAAAAGGCGTATTTGTACGAGCTTGACCGTCAAAAAGAGTATGATTATACCTCGGCAGTGGCAATTGAAGCAGTGGATTTACTCGATAAAAAACGCTTCACAATGGAAGATTTGAAGGAAATCGTGCATAGGCTTCGCGCGCCCAACGGTTGTCCTTGGGATAAGGTGCAAACGAATGATAGCATCAAAATGTCGGCGGTGGAAGAGGCGTACGAGTTGGTGGATGCCATCGATTTGGATGACGACGAAAAAATCATGGAAGAGGCAGGCGATCTTGCATTGCAGGTAATTTTCCACGCGGTTATGCGTGAGGAAATGGGGGCGTTTAACCTCACGGACGTTTTGACGGGCGTGTGCCAGAAACTCATCACACGCCATACCCATGTATTTGGTGAAGACAAAGCAACGGACGGTGAGAGTGCGCTTTCCGTTTGGGAAAAGAACAAAATGACCGAAAAGCATCAGGTGACTTTTGCGGATTCTGTCAACGACGTACCTAAGTGTTTTCCTGCGGCTATGCGTGCTCAAAAGGTGGGCAAACGCGCGTCGAAAGGCGGTATGGATTTCGCCACGGCGGAAGATGCAGCAGTGCGTTTGCGTGCGGAAATAGACGAGTTTTTTGAAGCCTACAAGGCGGGGGATAGCGTTTCTGCGGAAAAGGAAATCGGCGACGTACTGTTTGCCGCTGTCAACGTAGGGCGCAAAGCAGGATGCGATTGCGAAAAAGCTTTGAAAGAGGCGACAGACCGTTTTGCGGCAAGATTTACCAAAGCGGAAGCGTTGGCACTTGCGGATGGTAAGGTGGTAACCGAGCTTTCCGAGGCGGAGTGGGACGAATATTACATCAAGGCAAAAAAGGCATTAAAGTAAGAAAAAACAACAAATGAGGCACCCAGGTATGCGTTTAACACCGATTACCATACAAAACATCACCGTAAATAACAACGTATTTCTTGCCCCTTTGGCAGGTTATACCAATTATCCGTTCCGTCGGCTGTGCAAAGGCTACGGCGCGGGGCTTTGCTATACGGAAATGGTGAGTGCAAAAGGTTTAAAGTACGGCAGTGAAAACACTGAAGAGCTTTTATACACGGATGAACGCGAAGGGGTGTGCGCGGTGCAAATTTTTGGCAGTGACCCTGATATTATGCGTGCCGCATGTGAACATGAAAAGATTGCCCCTTTCCCGATTGTGGATATCAATATGGGATGTCCCGTACCGAAAATATACAAAAACGGCGAGGGGAGTGCGTTGCTTGAAAACCCTGCGTTGGCGGAAAAAATCGTGAAAGAATGTGTAAAAAGCGGTAAAACCATTACGGTGAAATTCCGTACTGGCATCACGGATAAACAGCTGATTACGGAAGAATTTGCAAAGCGCATGGAAGGCGCAGGCGCAAGCCTGATTACCATTCACGGTCGAACGAAGGATAAAATTTACGCAGGGGAAGTAAACTATGGAGAAATCGCAAAGGCAAAAAATGCGGTAAAAATTCCCGTAATCGCCAATGGCGGCGTGTTCTCAAACGAGGATGCGGAAACCCTGATGGATAGGACGGGTGCGGACGGCGTAATGGTGGCAAGGGCGGCTCTTTTTGACCCGCAAATCTTTTGCGCCTTGACGGGTTCACCTGCGGAAAGTAAGTTGGAAATGTTCAAAAAACAATTAAAATGGACGGGGCAGGTATGCGATGAACGCTTTACGGTGGTGTTTATGCGCAAGATGGCGGCATTCTACGTAAAAGGGATGCGCGGTGCGTCGGCGTTCAAGGATAGGTTGTTCCGCGCGCAAACGGCGGATGAGATTTTGACCATTGCGGAAGAATGTTTTAGAGAAGATTAATAGAAATAACGAAAATAAAAACGGCATTACGGAAATTTCCGCAATGCCGTTTCTTCGTTTGTTGGGTATGCAGAAAGACTTTCACAAAACGGAAAATTCTTTTATAAGAATGTAAAAAAATCTGGCGCTGTTTAACGCCAGATTTAAAAATTAATTTTTAGAGTGTAGGGGTGATGAAAACAATAGAGTTGGTTTCAAATATCCCCTTGAGGAATTAAAAAGCGATTTTTTCTTCGATATACTTAATTGCTTCGTCAACGGTTACGCGGATTTGTTCCATCGTATCACGGTCACGTACGGTAACGGTGTTATCTTCCAAGGTTTGGAAGTCAACGGTTACGCAGTAAGGGGTACCGATTTCGTCCTGACGGCGGTAACGTTTACCGATGGAGCCTGTTACGTCGTAGGTTGCAGGGAATTTCTTAAGCATCTTCGCATAGATTGCATCAGCAGCTTCCGAAAGGTTCTTCTGAAGGGGAAGAACTGCACATTTGAAGGGGGCGAGTGCAGGGTGGAAGTGCATAACCGTACGGATATCATTCTTTTCTGCATCAACAACTTCTTCATCGTAAGCTTCCGTAAGGAACGCAAGCACTACACGGTCCGCGCCAAGGGAAGGTTCAACGACGTAAGGTACGTATCTTTCATTGGTAACGGGATCGAGGTAGGTGATGGGTTTTCCACATTCTTTTGCGTGTTGGTTAAGGTCGTAGTCCGTTCTATCCGCAATACCCCAAAGTTCACCCCAACCGAATGCGAATTTATATTCAAAGTCGGTGGTTGCTTTCGAATAGAAGCAAAGTTCTTCAGGCGAGTGGTCGCGAAGGTGAAGATGTTCTTCCTTAATACCGAGGGAGAGGAGCCAATTTTTGCAATAATCTTTCCAGTAAGCGAACCATTCGAGGTCGGTGCCGGGTTTGCAGAAGAATTCAAGCTCCATCTGTTCAAACTCACGGGTACGGAAGGTGAAGTTACCAGGGGTGATTTCGTTTCTAAACGATTTACCGATTTGGCCGATGCCGAAGGGTACGCGCATACGGGTAGAACGCTGTACGTTTTCAAAGTTTACGAAGATACCCTGTGCCGTTTCAGGACGAAGGTAAACGGTGTTTGCCGAATCTTCCGTAACGCCCTGGAAGGTTTTAAACATAAGGTTGAATTTTCTAATCGAGGTAAAATCGGAGTTACCGCAAATAGGGCAAACGATTTTGTGTTCGGTGATAAACGCTTCCAAAGCGTCGTTATCCATCGATTCTACTTTTACGTCAAGGCCTTTTTTTGCCACGTAGTTTTCTACGAGGTTGTCTGCGCGGTGACGTGCTTTACAGCTTTTACAATCCATCAAAGGGTCGGAGAAACCGCCGAGGTGACCCGAAGCCTGCCAGGTGCGCGTGTTCATCAAGATTGCGCAGTCAACACCCGTGTTGTAAGGGTTTTCTTGTACGAATTTTTTCCACCAAGCCTTTTTCACGTTGTTTTTTAATTCAACGCCCAAAGGACCGTAATCCCAGGTGTTTGCAAGACCGCCGTAAATTTCGCTGCCGGGGAAGATGAAGCCTCTGTTTTTGCAGAGGGCAACCAATTTTTCCATTGTTACTGCTCTTTTGTCAGCCATAATGTACCTCTTGTTCGTTATTTAAATTTAATTCGACACAATTATACGATATTTCACAAGGATAAGTCAATCGAAAGGGGAAGTGTTTTCCAAATTTTTTCTTGTCTATCGTTCGTTTTTTGCGAAAAATACAAGGCGAAGGAAAAAAAATAAAAAAAACACAAAAAAATCGAAAAAAAATGCGTCAGAACTATTCCCTTTTTTGCGGATATGTGTTATAATAGTATAACTTAAGTTATAAATTGCCGAATTGTACCCATAAAGGAGAGAAAAATGCTTTCGGATATCGAGATTGCGGAGAGCGCGGAATTGATTGACATCCGCGAGGTGGCGAAAACCTTAAACCTCACGGAAGAGAATTTAGAATTATACGGAAAATATAAGGCGAAAATCACCTTACCCAAAGATGCGAAGCGAAATGCAAAGCTGATTTTGGTAACGGCAATCAACCCTACCTCGTCGGGGGAAGGGAAGACCACCGTATCCATCGGGCTTGCGGACGGTTTGTCGAAGCTGGGTAAACGTGCGTGTCTTGCTTTGAGAGAGCCTTCTCTTGGCCCTGTCTTTGGTATCAAAGGCGGCGCGGCAGGCGGCGGTTATTCGCAAGTGGTGCCCATGTCCGAAATTAATTTACACTTTACGGGTGACTTGCACGCGATTACCGCGGCAAACAACCTCTTGTGCGCTTTGATGGATAACCACATTTTCCGTGGAAACGAATTAAAGATTGATACGAATAACATCTACTTCCACCGTTGTATGGACATGAACGAGCGTCAGCTTATCAACGTAACCATCGGTGGTAAGGGTAGAGGTGTAGAACGCGAAGACCACTTTGACATCACGGCGGCAAGCGAAGTAATGGCGGTGTTGTGTCTTGCGACGGACATTGACGATTTGAAAAAACGCCTTGGTAATATCATCGTTGGCTTAAACACGGATGGTGAGTACGTACGTGCAAAGGATATCCCCGGTGCGGTTGGTTCGATGGCGGTACTTTTGAAGGATGCGATGAAACCCAACCTTGTACAAACGTTGGAACATACCCCTGCAATCATTCACGGCGGACCTTTCGCAAACATTGCACACGGCTGTAACAGTGTGCAGGCGACCTATGCGGCGATGAGCCTTGCGGAATATGCGGTTACGGAAGCAGGTTTTGGCGCGGATTTGGGCGCGGAAAAATTCCTCGACACAAAGTGTCGGGCGGCGGGTATCGAACCTGACTGTGTGGTAATCGTTGCTACGGTAAAAGCGTTAAAGCTTCACGGCGGCGCGGATAAAACCACTTTATCGGAAGAGAATTTGGTTGCCCTTGAAAAGGGTATGCCCAACCTCTTAAAGCACATTGAAAACATTAAAAACGTATATAAAAAGCCCGTTGTTGTGGCAATGAATAGATTTTTCACGGATACGCAGGCGGAAACCGATTTTGTTATTGAAACGGTGAAAAAAGCAGGCTCGACGGCGGTATTTACCGACGTATTCTTAAAAGGCGGCGAGGGTGGTAAAGAACTCGCGGCTGAGGTTGTAAAGGCTTGTGAAATTCCTTCGAAAATGGAATTCCCTTACGATTTGAGCGAGGGTGTTTGCGAAAAGATTGAAAATATCGCAAAGAAAATTTACGGTGCGGACGGTGTAGATTTCTCCGAAGAAGCACTTGCAAAAATTAAGACGATTGAAGAAAAGGGCTGTGGAAACTTGCCCGTGATCATCGCAAAAACGCAATATTCCTTGTCGGACAATGCCGAACTTCTTGGCAGACCCGAAGGGTTTAGAGTAACGGTGCGTGATATCGTATTGAAGGGCGGCGCAGGCTTTATCGTGGCGATTGCCGGTAAAATCATGCTGATGCCTGGCTTGGGCGCACATCCTGCAGCGGAAAAGATTGACTTGCTCTCCGACGGCACCATTGTTGGGTTGTCGTAAAACAACATATTTACTTCGCATTTCGGTGTCTAAGTAAACGCATATACACATCACATTTCATCGTCGTGCTTGCGTTTTGTTTTGGTCATGTACGCTTATGTACACTCCCTGCAACAAAGCCGCGCACTCCTTGAACTGCTCGCATCTATGCATTTACGATAGGGTGTCTAATTTTGGGGGCGTGTGATGCAATCTAAAGAAAAGAAAGAAAACACACTTTACAAGGTCAAGCGGAACGCTTGCGCTCCCTCGCTTCGCCTTGAACTGCTCGCAACTACGCCGTTTTACCCTTATGAAACGGGTGCGCGTTATTACGGTGAAGTTGTGGCAAGCCACAGTGAAGTTACGCCGTTGGCGTAGTGAAGTTGACTACGTCAGTGAAGTTTTTACTTTGTAAAAGTTATGGCTAATATAAATAACAGCCACAACTTGCCGATAGGCAAACTTCACTTCGCGGAACGCAAAACTTCACTTGGAACAAACTTCACTTTCACGAAGTGAAAACTTCACTTATGAAATAAAATTTATCATAATATAGTAGCTAAGAGAGAACTTATGAAAACGATTGAAGCAACAAATTTTATTGAACAAATTATCAATGATGATATCGAAAATGGTAAGATTAACGCGGTGCAAACCCGTTTCCCTCCTGAACCCAACGGATATCTTCATATCGGGCATATCAAGAGTATGCTTGTAAACTTTGGTACTGCAAAGAAATACGAGGGTAAATGCAACCTTTTCTTCGACGATACCAACCCTTCCAAGGAAAAAACGGAATTCGTTGACGCTATCCGTAAGGATATTTCTTGGGTAGGTTACGATTGGGCAAAGGAAGTGTACGCCTCCGATTTCTTCGATGTTATTTATGAATACGCAGAAAAATTGATCATGGACGGAAAAGCGTTCGTATGCGACCTTTCTCCTGAAGAAATTAGTGCGCATCGCGGCAGCCTTACCGAAGCGGGTAAGGAAAGCCCTTACAGAAACCGCAGTGTGGAAGAAAACCTGCAACTTTTCCGTGAAATGAAGGCAGGGAAATATCCCGACGGCAGCAAGTGTTTGCGTGCAAAAATCGATATGGCGTCGCCCAACATGAATATGCGCGACCCCGTTATCTATCGTATTTTGCGTTGTACGCATCACCGTACGGGCGACACCTGGTGTATTTATCCTATGTACGATTATGCGCACCCGATTTGCGACTACTTGCAGGGGGTTACGCATTCCCTTTGCACCCTCGAATTTGAGGACCACAGACCTTTGTACGATTGGGTAGGGATCAACCTCGGCTTTGAGCCGAAGCCCCGTCAAATCGAATTTGCCCGTCTTGCGGTAACCAACACGGTAATGTCCAAGCGTTACCTTAAGAAGTTGGTGGAAGAAGGGTACGTACATGGTTGGGACGATCCTCGTATGCCTACGGTGGCAGGTCTTAGAAACCGTGGTGTACCCCCGGAAGCATTGCTTGACTTCTGCACGAAAATCGGTATTGTAAAGGCAAATTCCGAATGTCAGCTTTCCTACCTGGAAGCTTGCATCCGTGATAACCTCAACGAAAATGCAGAACGTGCGATGGCTGTGTTGGAGCCTTTGAAGGTGACCATCACGAATTACGAAGGTGAGGAAATGCTCGATGCGGCAATTCACCCCTTAAAACCTGAACTTGGTACGCGTCAAGTTGCGTTCTCGAACGTGGTATATATTGACAAAGCGGACTTTGCAATGGTACCCCCTCCCAAATATCAACGCTTGAAACCCGATGGGTACGTGCGTTTGAAGGGTGCGTATATCATTCACTGCGACGAAGTTGTACAAGATGAAAATGGGGAAGTGGTAGAACTCAAGTGTTCGTACGTTCCCGAAAGTAGATCTTCCAACGATACCAGCGGTTTGAAGGTGCGCGGTACCATTCAATGGGTAGATGGCAAGACGGGTGTGGATGCAGAAATCCGCAAATACGGCGTATTGCTTAAGGATGCGGAATATGCAGGGCAGGACTTTGGCGAACGTATGAACTTGGACAGCGAACATATCTTCCAAGGTAAAGCGGAACCTTATCTTGCGGAAAGCGAAGACGGTAAGCAATTCCAGTTGATGCGCATCGGCTACTACAAGAAGTGTGTGGATGCAAACGGAAAGCTTGTCTTGTCGGAAATTGTGTCTTTGAAGGATAATTTTAACAAGTAAAACTTGTGCGTGTGCGTATTTTATAATATGTATATGCGTGATGATAGAAGGAGAGAAAGATGATTTCTTTACATTCGATTATGGCTACGGGAATTGCGGAAAAACTGCCGATGATGATTGGAATCGCGGCAGGGGTTTTGATTGTCGTGGCGTTTATCGTGGGCTTTGTGAAAGGCTTTCGTAAGGTTGGTTGGGACGGCTTAATTTGGGTGACGGCGGCGGCGTTGTTTTCCTTCGTTGGTTTCTTGATTGAGCCAGCGGGTAGTCCTTCGAAAAAATTCGGGATTATTCTTGGATTTGCGGTAGGATATATCGTGGTTGCGTTGATTGTGTATGGGCTTTTGGCGCATTTCCTCCGTCCAAGAATCAGATGGGTGAAGGACAACACAAACGGTGATACCTCGCTTGCGGAATATGGCCTTGAGTTTGAACCTGAATATCTTGATTACGATGGGGAAAACGATCCTAGACCCTATGGGAAACGCTTGTATAAAACAGGGTTTAATCCGCCTAAGTTGTTGGGTAGATTGCTTGGCGGCTTGGCGTGCGCTGTGACGGTTGGGATGCTGATTTGGTCGGTGATTTCCATCTTCCTTTTGGGTATCAATGCCACCAGCTTGTCTAAAATGAATATCGGCACGATATTACGCAATGAAACGGTTGCAAAATTGTTAGAGTTTGCACAGAAAGTGCTGTTAGACTGGTTGTGTATCGGCCTGATTTTCATCGTGGCGAAAAAAGGCTTTAGCAAAGGTCTTTTGAATAGCTTAAGAGGAATCATTGTATCGCTTGGTTCGGTGGCGCTTGTTGGGTTGTGTTTCTATCTTCCCTTCTCGCCTTTTGCGACTAAGGAAACGGGACTCTTCTACTTCTTGCATAATTTCTCGGATAGATGCGCAAGGGCGATGAGTAGCTTGCCTTTTGCTAATATCCTTGGTAAAGTATTGGCGGGGATTTGTCTTTCCGTTGGCGCAGGGGTACTTATGTTCCTGTTGAATCTTTTATTGAAAAAGTGTTGCAAGTTGGTTAGCGCAAATGCGCCTACCCGTATGGTTGACCAAATCCTTTCCTGTGTGTTGTATATGGCAATCGGCGTTGTAATTTGCCTTGGTGTTTGGTTTGTATTGGCGCTTTTGGAAAACTTTGGCCTGTTTAATATCAGCGAAGTGTTACATGAAAAGGCATATCTTTCCAACGGATTGTTTGACCTTGCCAAAGGTATTGTTAGAAAACTTGTCGGCTAAACTTTAAACTGTAGAATTTGCAAAAGGGTGGGGGTAGGTATGCGATGACCGCATGCCTACCCCTAAATTTTTACCATAAAGAACGATGATAAGGAGAACTATTATGAAAAAGAGAAAAAACAAAGACAAGAAGAAAAAGCTGTGTTTACCCTTAAGGATTTTGGCGGGTGTACTTGGCGTTGTCGTTGGTTTGCTTGCTTGTATTTTTGTGGGCGAAAAATTTGTCTTTGCGGGTTTCTTCTTCGGCGGTGCAAAGCAGGAAATGAAAACGCCTGGCACTTGGACGAATTATGTTCAGCAGGGCTTTGATCGTTTGGAAGACGGAAAATTTTTGGCTTCTACATACAATAAGGACACAGAGGAAGCGGCTATCTTTGTGATGGACGGCAAGAAGACGAGCTGTGTAGAGCTGAAAAATGAAGACGGCAGTGCTTACCTTAGCCACGCAGGCGGTATGACGCATTATAAAAACTGGGTGTACGTTGCGACGGATAACCACGTGGATACGGAAGGTGAAGTGTATTGCACGCACGATAATTGCAACACAAACCTGGATATGTTTGCGCTTTCGGACGTTTTAGACGGCGATGGTAAAGCAACCAAGGTGGACAGTATTATTATCCCCAACCGTTTGGCGTATGCATCGGTGTACGGCGATACGTTGTACGTGGGGGCATTCCACCGCGAAGGCAGTAAATACATCACACCTGAAAGCCATCACCTTACCACCCCTGCAGGGGATCAAAATACCGCGCTTATGATGGTATATACCATGGATGAAAATACGGGTAAACCCATACATGGTATCCCTGAATACTGTTATTCCACCCTTTCCAACGTGCAGGGTATGTGCATGACGGGGGATGGTGATATCGTGCTTTCTACGTCGTGGGGATTGACGGCTTCTCACCTTTATCAATATGATATAAAGAAGGCGGCGCAGGGCGTTGTGACGGTAGAGGGTGCAAGTGTACCTGTATATTATTTAGACAGCGCGTGTTTGGTAGAAGACGTAAAAGCGCCCCCGATGGCGGAAGAAATGGTTTGGTTGGATGGCAGAGTGTATATTTTGACGGAATCCGCGTCGATGAAATATCTTTTCGGTAAATTGATGAGCGGTCACCACGTTTACAGCTATCCGATGGAGTAATTTAAAATAGAATTATTGTAAAAGGAAAGAGGCAGGTGTGCGTTGAACGCACACCTGCCTCTAATTTTACCATAAAAAAGCAGGGTGTGAAACCCTGCTTTTAAACATTGTTTTTACATTATCTTTCGTTGATGAATTTGGTAAGTTCAACGGGATCAACGATTTTGCCATCCTTGTAAACACGCATGTTGCCGGAAGCGATTTCGTCGATGAGGATAACTTCACCATTGTTGTAACCAAATTCAAATTTAATATCCCAAAGGTCAAGGCCGAGGGTTTTTAAATCGTCTGCAACCACTTTGGTGATGGCAAGCGTTTGTTTTTTCATGCTGTCGAACATTTCCATGCTCATAACGCCAAGCGCCGCAAGACCTTCTGCGGTAACAAGGGGATCGCCCTTTTCATCGTTTTTGAAGGTGCATTCTACGTAACCGCCTGCAAGAGGGGTGCCGTTTTCAATGTATTCGCCGTATCTTCTGATGAAGCTGCCCGTTGCAACCAAACGGCAAATAACTTCCAAACCGTGACCGAATACGGTTGCGGGAAGAACTTCCATAGTAGCGTTTTCGATATCTGCGGAAACGTAGTGGGTTTTGATGCCAGCTTTTTTCAAAAGCTCGAAGTAGTAAACGGAAGATTTCAGGTTCGCCTTGCCGATGCCTTCGATGGTAAGCCCAACGGTGTTTTCACCGGGGTCGAACACGCCGTCTTTACCGGTGCAATCGTCTTTGAATTTCAAAAGCACGTTGCCGTTTTCGAGTTTGTAAACGTCTTTGGTTTTGCCAGTGTAAAGTTTTTCCATATCAAACCTCTTTAATAATAAATTGCGTTTTTTGTTCGGCGTGTAAACAAAACCGATCCACAAATCTATTATAACACATATTTTTGCATTTTTTCAATAATATGAACGCCATTATAGAAAAAAAGTTAAATTTTTTTTAATTTATCATTTATAGAAAAAATTTTTCAATTTGCATTGTAGAAGGAAGAAGGGCAGGTATGCGTTCAACGCATACCTACCCCTTGGATTTATTCAAATTGATTTGCGAGTATATCCGCCGTTAAACGCGCAAGGTTCATATCACTTCCATCCATTTTTGCGCCTTCTTCTTTGGAAAGAACAGCTACCGCACCAAGGCAATCCCCGCCCGACACGATGGGTACAATCACCTGTGCGGTGATACCTTCCTCGTGCGTGTTGGTGATAGGGATTACGTCGCCGCCCTCTGAAGCATTCGCAATATAACTGCGCCGTTCCTTTAAAATTCTATCCATATCCTCGGATAAAGTCTTCCCATCTAAATCCTTTTTTCCATCGCCAAATGCGTGTAAAATGCCGTCCGTATCGCAAATCACGGCAAGCTTACCGCTTAAATCATTTAACGAACGCGCGGTGGCTTTACTAAAACGCTCTAGCGTGGCGATAGGGGAATATTTTTTGAGCATCAGCTCGTCGTGGCTGGTAAAAATTTCGAGTGGATCGCCCTCCTTTAAACGCAAGGTACGGCGAATTTCTTTAGGGATTACAACTCGACCTAACTCGTCGATTCTTCTAACAATTCCAGTTGCTTTCATATCTTTCCTCCATTTACAGTTATTGTGTGAAAGAATGGAAGAAATATACATAAGAGCATAAAAAATCCGCCGAGGTTGTCGGCGGATATCTTTTTATTGTATCGAATTTTTCTTTTTACGGGTGCGAAGTAAGTGTAAATAGAGGAAAATGGCAATCAGTGGGAAGAGCATTCCGATAAACATACCGCATTTCATGCCAAGCTGTTCGACCGTAATCCCCAGCGTTTGCGCAAGGTTTGCGCCGCCTGCGCTTGCGGCGATTTCGTCCGTGATAACGCCAACAAGCTGCGGGCCTGCAGATGCGCCTAAGTCACCGCCTGCCGCCATCATGGCATAGAGGAATACACCGCCCGTAGGGATGCGATCGGATGCGATGATTAAGCTCCCTGGCCACAGCATAGACACGCAAAAGCCTGTTAAACCGCAGGCGATTAAGCCAAGCAAAGCGACGTTTGTCAAAGCGGCGGTAAGATAGCAAGTTGTTGCGCCGATCGAACCAAGGAAAAGAATTTTTTCTGCATTGTTCCCATATTTTGAATAAAGCGTACGCCCCAAGCCGAGCATAAGGCAGAAGAAGGCTACACCAAACACGTCACCCCAAATTTTGGGGATACCAAGGGCTTGTTCAAGGTAGCTAGAGCTCCATTGTGCCATTGTACATTCGCTTGCGCCCCCAAGGAAGATGGCGAATACACACAGCCACAGTTCTTTTTTCTTTAAATGCTCCATAACGCCTGAAATTTTTTCGGGAGTTTCCATCGGGGGGAGCTTGCTGGTGAAAAAGAGTAGGGCGCAGGTAAGCGGTGCCAAAGCGCAAATCAAGACGAGATAATGCCAGCTGTTTGCTTTAAAAATCAATAAAAAGAGTGTGCCAAACAGGATGGCGCCAACGGCTCCCCATGCATAAATGGAGTGTAATTTACTCATTTCCCGCTCGGGATTATCGCTAGGAATTGCCGCGACAATGGGGCTGACCAACACTTCCGCAAGTCCGCTTGACACGGCAAAAATGGCTGTACCGACCGCTAAGCTTGCATAAGCGTAATTAGGGAAAAACTTGGGTAAAAGTGCATACAGGATTAGGCCTACGATTGCAAAAAGGGGCATCGCGCATGCTGTTTTATGTATGTTGAATTTATGTGAAAAGAAAGAAAAGATGAGGTCGATGGCAAGCTGTGAAAAGAAAAACACCAGCACCAATAGGCCGAGCAGTGAATAGGATATGTCGTAAAGGGTATGAAAAGTGATAAACAGCAAAGGGGGAATGTTTCCTGTGAAGGCTTGGGTAATATTGCCCGCATAACATGCCCACTTTGCCCGTGCGTACGAGGGTGTCATGTTGCGCTCCTTACAACTTTTGCTGTTTCATCCAAATCCACATAACGAGGCGGTGGGGGAGAAGCTTTACCAAAAGCGCCTGACCGCGCGCCGTTACACCGTGAATGGATACGTCGCGTTTTTTCTTTTTTAAGTCCTTCCAAGCGCGTTTGACAATTTGTTCGGGTTTGTACATAACCACGTATTTTTTAACAATCGTTTTTTCAGCGTAGGCTCTATCGAAGAAGGCGGTTTTTGTCCAGAAAGGACAAACGCACAAACAACGCGCACCGCGAGCCTTACGAAGTTCCTTGTTAAGTGCACGCCCATAGGAAAGCACAAACGCCTTGGTTGCGCCATAGGTTGCGATGTAGGGGATGGGTTGTAAAGCCGCTACGGATGCGATTAAAATCATTGTGCCGCCCTTTGCCATGTAAGGAAATGCCGCGTGGGTGGTGCCTACGATGGAACGACAGTTTAAGTCAACCATATTTTCCAAAACTTCAGCGCTATCGTCCTCGATGGCGTTAAAACGACCGAATCCTGATGCGCAAATCAGGTATTGAATGGAGGGTTTTTCCGCTTCAAGTACCTGTTCGAGTTCTTTTGTTGCGGTTGCCGAGGATAAATCCAAGGGGATAACGCGAAGGGGAACGTCTGTTTCAGTGCGTAAAGCTTCCAATTTATCTGCGCTACGCGCAATTACCCAAATTTCGTCCAACCCTTCTTTGCGTTCGTTGAGGGAAAGGAAGAATTCTTTTCCGATGCCGCTTGAGGCGCCGGTTATGATCGCTATATTTTTCATAATACTCCTTAAAAACGCATATATACTTCGCAATACTTCGTTGTGCTACGTTTTTCTTGCTCGTGTACGCTTTGTACACTCCCGTCGAAAAGCCTCGCGCGCCTTGTCTTGCTCGCATCTATGCGTTTTACCAATTTTGATTAATTTTCGTACTTATACTTTGTTGCGTTACGTTTTTCTTGCTCGTGTACGCTTTGTACACTCCCATCGAAAAGCCTCGCGTGCCTTGTCTTGCTCGCATCTTTGCATTTATCGACGTTTATACAATGATTTTTTAAAATGAAGGGGGCAGGTATGTGTTGAGTTAATATTCTGCGCTGTCGATTACGCCACCGCCAAGGCAGTTGATGCCATCGTATAACACCGCATACTGACCTTCCGTCACGGCGCGTTGTTTTTCTACACAATCGATGTGCAAACCGCCGTCTTTTTTCACGGTTACGTGTACGGGTTGATCGGGCTGACGATAGCGGAATTTTGCCATACAGTCAAACTCGGTGGCGGTGGGTTTTGTAGGAATCCAATTGAAACCCGACACTTCGCACGATTTCGAGTAGAGGGGTGCTTCGTCGCCATGGGAAACGTAGAGGATATTGTTTTTCAAATCCTTTCTAACGACAAACCATCTTCCGCCTTCGTCGTCGCCTTTTCGACCGCCGAGGTAAAGACCTTTGCGCTGACCGAGGGTATAATACATGAGACCCATATGTTCGCCGACTTCCTTGCCTTCCAGGTCTAAAATTTTACCGTTTTGGGCAGGCAGGTATGAGTTGAGGAACTTTCTAAAGTTCCTTTCCCCGATAAAGCAGATGCCCGTACTGTCCTTTTTCTTGGCGGTTGCCAAGCCGTATTCAAGGGCGATTTTACGGATTTCAGGCTTCTCCATATCCTGCAGAGGGAACAACACGTCGGCGAGTTGATTTTGGGAAAGCTGGTTCAAAAAGTAGGTTTGATCCTTGTTTTGGTCCTTTGCTTTTTGCAGCAAATGTACGCCGTTCTCGTGGGAGATTTTACAATAATGCCCCGTTGCGATGTAATCCGCGCCTAATTTTTTTGCTTCTTGCAGGAAGGGGCCGAACTTAATTTCACGGTTGCAAAGAACGTCGGGGTTGGGGGTGCGCCCTGCCTTGTATTCCGCAAGGAAATAGGAAAAGACCCTATCCATGTATTCCTTGGCGAAATTGACGGTGTAATAGGGGATGTCGAGTACGGAGCAAACGCGCCTTACGTCGGTGTAATCCTCTTCGGCTGTACAGCATCCGTTTTCATCATTCTCTTCCCAGTTGAGCATAAACAGCCCGATAACGTTGTAACCTTGTTGTTTTAAAAGGAGCGCG
>JAFVQP010000038.1 GCA_017504735.1 Clostridia bacterium
CTGCAGCTTACGATGCATTTATCGCATCCGTAACGGAAGCATTGCAGGCTGGTGACAAAGTTCAGCTCGTTGGTTTCGGTACGTTCGAAGTAAAAGACGTTCCTGCAAAAACCGCTAGAAATCCTAAGACGAAAGAAGCAGTTGAAATTGCAGCATGCAAGAAACCCGTTATGAAATTTGGTAAAGCTTACAAAGACGAATTCAACAAATAAGATTTTATGAGTATAAAAGCCGAGGAATTTTTCCTCGGCTTTTTTCTTTTTCCCCTACCTCCTTAAACTTTACCGCTTGACAAAAGAAAAAATGTGTGTTAAACTTGATTTATACTTACTAAGGAGCTTATTATGAGCAATCTTTCCGTCTCAAAGTTTGCCTTTCGCAAATACGTAGAATGTTTTTTGGTCGCAATCTTCCCCTACGGGTTAGGATTTTTGGCGTGTATCATCGGGCTTTTCCTTGCGCCCTTTGGCGGTGGAATCCTTTTCACCCTCGCATACGGCGGCCTCTTTTTCTTCGCCTTATTTACGATGCTCAAAGATGCGCCGTATGTAATTGAACGGTACAAGCGCGAACAGGAAGCGGCGAAAAATGCAAAAAATAAACCCAAAAAAGACACCTCGGAAAAAGAAAACTTACCTGAAATAGAAGAACCCTATTTTGAGGACGACAAGGTTGCCTTGGATGAGGAAGATTATGACTTCTATGAAAATAATACATTCGACCCCTTTCTTGCAACATTAAACGACGAAGAACGAAACGAATTTTCCGAGCTTTTTATATTAAAGTTAAAAGGTGAATTTCCCGAACTTCCCGATTATGAAGTGAACGGCGACAATAGGGAGTTTTTCCTAAAATTTTTTATTCATCTTGGAATATACCGCTCCGATATTTCCTCTTCACTTCTTGCTAAAATATATCAATACTCAATGAAAACCTAATAATATCCAATTAAACAAGCCGAGGCCTTTATCCTCGGCTTGTTGTTTTCCTGTAAAAACATACAATAACGCAATACAGCCCAAAAGTTAGACTTTGGGGCTGTATTGCATATTGACTATTTATTTACTTTTTTGATTTCATTTTCCACAACTTCGCAAGCGGTTTGTCCAGCTTTTCAAGCACTTGATCTTTAGGATATATCCACTCTCTTTGTCTGGCAGTAAAACCGCTAATTTGCCATGTCTTTAAATTAAAATATAACTCGCGCGTCTTCTCGTAAATTACCTTCGTAAACAATTTTTCCCCATCGTATTTCGCAATGATATATTTACCACCCAGCCAACATACCTCATCCTTGTATGCCGCGCCTAATATATAAAACGACTGTTCATCCTCACCCCATTCTATATATTTCGGATAAATGTCTTCCTCTTTAAATAATGTTTTCACGAGTGTAAAGGATTCCGTTTCATATACATCTATCCAAAGATTGGGCGATTCCTTCTTTTTCTCAAAGGTATAATTAACAATGTAAAGATATTTACCATCCAAGGAAACGCACATATTTCCGTCTTGAGGATCTTTTGCTTTCCCGTAACGGAATTTTTTAATCAAGTGAAAATCGCATAAATCATAGACGGCGATAACCCCTTCGTTGGAACGAACGGCAAACCGCCTGCTGTCGGGGAAAAAGGAAAGCTCATACGAATAATTTGTCACCTTTAACTGTGCCACTTCCCTATCCGCTTCGTCATATACGTACACCATCCCACCTGTTGTGCCGATGCTGTACTTACCATTGGAAATATACGACCAAAAGCTCCTCTTCATAACCCTCCTACAAAAACGCCGCGTTAAATACGTAATTTCGCTTATCTATCCGCAAAATAATCGATTTTCATTGCTTTCTTTACGTCTGCAAGGGTTGCCGCCGCTACTGCGCGCGCTTCTTCACTTCCCTTATACAACATATCCCACACCGCAGGGATGTCTTTTGCCAACTCTTCACGGCGAAGACGGATAGGTTCTAACGTTTCCTGCATAACCGCATTAAGGAATTTCTTTACCTTCATATCCCCCAAGCCGCCACGTTCGTAATGCGCCTTTAATTCGCCCAAATTCGCATATTCAGGCAAGTATTTCGCAAAGTGTTCGTCCGTCGAGAACGCTTCCAAATAGATAAACGTGGGGTTGTTTTTCGTATCGCCAGGGTCGGTCACCTTAATGTGGTTGGGGTCGGTGTACATACCCATTACCTTGCGCTTGATTTCGTCCGCGCTGTCGGAAAGGTAAATACAGTTGCCAAGCGATTTACTCATTTTCGCCATACCATCCGTACCGGGCAAACGCAAACAAGCCTTATTGTCGGGCAAAACCGCCTTGGGTTCTACCAAGGTTTCCCCGTACAAGCCGTTGAAACTTCTTACAATTTCACGCGCTTGTTCCAACATAGGCAACTGGTCTTCCCCTACGGGTACGGTATTTGCCTTAAATGCGGTAATGTCCGCCGTTTGCGAAACGGGATAGGTCAAGAAGCCCATAGGAATGGACGCCTCAAAATTTTTCTGTTTCATTTCCGTTTTTACGGTAGGATTGCGTTCCAAACGAGCCAACGTAACAAGGTTCATGTAATAGAACGTCAACTCGGTCAATTCCGCCACGTGCGATTGCACGAAAATAACGGATTTTGCAGGGTCGATACCGCAAGCCATATAGTCAAGCGCAACCTCCGTGATGTTTGCACGTACCTTATCGGGATTGTCAAAGTTATCCGTCAAAGCCTGCGCATCCGCAATCATGACGTAAATTTTGTCAAATTTACCGCTGTTTTGCAATTCCACGCGGCGCTTTAACGAGCCAACGTAATGCCCAATGTGTAATTTCCCAGTAGGTCTATCCCCTGTCAAAATAATGTTTTTCATATCTACTCCCCGTCCGTTTGCATAGGCAAATGCGTTTTCAGCCATACTTCTTATATGAAACGGACTTATCTCTATTTTATTGCTGTATTTTTCATTTGCGCGATTGCCGCGCTTTCCATCGGCGTAAAAACGTATGCCGAGCGCACCACGTTGCCTGCATTTTCACAAAAATACGAGTGGTCAACGCGGATAAAACGCCCTATTTCGCCTTATTTTGCGCCGTAGGTTTCGCGGTATTTGTACATGGCAGGCAAATGTTCCTTACCGTCCACCACACCTTCTTCAATCGCCGCGATGATGTCGTTCATCGTTACCACCGAATATACGTCGATGTCAAATTCCTTCTTCGCTTCGCTCACAGCCGACAAATCGCTGTTGAGCGCTTTTTCTTGACGGTCAACGGAAATAATCATCCCCACAACCTTCACGTTTGCCGCCGCTTCTAACTTGGGTAAAATTTCACGAAGCGCCTTACCCGAGGTCATAACGTCTTCGATGATGATGACTTTTTCGCCGTCCACAAGCTGTTTGCCTACAAACAAACCGCCTTCGCCGTGGTCTTTGGCTTCCTTTCTGTCGAAACAGTAGTTGAGTTCCTTGTCGTAGTTATGATACATAGCCACAGCCGTCGCAACGGAAAGAGGAATCCCCTTATACGCAGGGCCAACCAAGGTTTCGGCTTCTAAGCCGTTTTCTTCGATACATGCGGCGTAATATTCGCCAAGCTTTGCAAGCTGTTTGCCCGTCTTGTAGTTGCCCGTATTGATGAAATAGGGAGCAATTCTACCGCTTTTCAGGGTAAATTCACCAAATTTCAACACGCCGTTCGATACCATGAAGCGGATAAATTCCTGTTTGTAAGTGTATTGCATAATAACTCCTTTTATTTATGTGAATTGCAACGCCTCGCGTTGCGTGAATTGTCTATACGACTTGAATTGCGCCGATTGGCGCGTGAATTGCAAGCCAAAGGCTTGCGTTATTGAATGATTTCCACAACGACGGCAACGCCGTCAATTCACGAAAACGAAGTTTTCAATTCATTGAACGATAGTGAAAATTCACGACGGCAAAGCCGTCAATTCATTTTCTTTTATTTTCCATTTAATTGCAACGTCCCCGTCAAGTTGGACACGTTTTCGATGCCGTGACGATCGCACCAGTCGTTCAAGCCCTTGATAATTTTGGGCATTGCGTAAGGGTCGGTAAAGTTCGCCGTGCCCACTTGCACCGCCGTCGCGCCTGCCATCAAAAATTCGATGGCGTCTTCCGCGCAAGTGATACCCCCCATACCGATCACGGGGATTTTTACCGCCTGCGAAGCCTCGTAGGTCATACGCACCGCCACAGGTTTCACGCCTGCGCCCGAAACACCGCCCGTATTGTTGGCAATGATGGGTCTTCTGCGTTCGATGTCGATTGCCATACCCGTCAAAGTGTTAATAAGCGAGATACAATCCGCACCGCCGTTTTCCGCCGCCACCGCGTTGGTTGCGATACTTTCCACATTGGGGGAAAGTTTTACGATAAGGGGTGTATTTTTCGCGCCCGATTTTGCAACACGCGTTACCTCTTCCACCGATTGGGGCTTGATACCAAACGCCATACCACCGCTTTTTACGTTGGGGCAGGAAATGTTGAGTTCAATCATATCCACCAAACCGTCCAAGCGCGCGCAAATTTTTTCATAATCTTCCAAGGTCTTGCCTGCAACGTTTGCGATTACGGTCGTACCTGTGGATTTTAACCATTCAAGGTCGCTTTCAATGAAATGTTCCACGCCGGGGTTTTGCAAGCCGACTGCGTTGAGGATTACCCCGCGCGATTCCGCGATACGAGGTACGGGGTTGCCGAGACGGGGTTCTAAAGTCATACCTTTGGTGGAAACGCCGCCGATTTGACCGATGTCGTATAATTCGTGAAATTCACGACCGAACCCGTACGTGCCCGATGCAGCAATGACGGGGTTTTTTAAGGTTACGCCACAAAGCTTTACCGATAAATTTGCCATAATTTTTTTCCTTTTGAAATGTCTGGAAGTCAAGAAGCTCAGTTTCTTGCGGGTGTGGCAAGCGTTCCGCTTGACCTTGTAGTGAGTGTTTTCGTTCGTTTTTATAGTTTGTTCCGCATATCACCCAGATACAGTACGGAGCGTAAACAACCGCTATGCGGTTAAAAAGCGCAAAGCGGTGCTTTGCTTGTTAAGGGGGATTTAGTGCGAGGGTTTCACCCTCAACCTCCCACAAGGGACAATGTCCCTTGACCCTTTGTTTGTTCCGCGTATCAGTAAAGTGAATGCGCGCATCCTGCTATTAAAATGTGCGATAAGACACCTTACTGCGTCCAACGTCAGGTTGGCAAGCGTTCCGCTTGACCTTGTAGTGAGTGTTTTCGTTCGTTTTTATAGTTTGTTCCGCATATCACCCCGATACAGTACGAAGCGTAAATGCGGAGATGCGAGCAATTCAAGGCGGAGCGAGGAAGCGTACAAGAGGTACGTGACCGAGCGACAACGCCGAAATGCGACGCATATACGCGTTTACAAAACCACGGAGTCTGCGCTAAATACGGGACCGTCCTTGCATACTCTAGCTTTCTTACCGTTGGTCATATCGCAAACGCAAACAAGACAAGCACCGATTCCGCAACCCATACGTTCTTCTAACGATACGTAGCAGGGCAAGTTTTCCTTTTCCACGAGCGCAATCAACGCACGAAGCATGGGCGTAGGCCCGCACGCAAGCACAACGTCAGGACGATTGCCCTTTTCTAAATCCGCCGCAAACGCTTGTACAGCGTTCATCTTTTCGCCATAACTGCCATCGTCCGTTACACCGACAAATTTGTGCGCCTTTTCAAATTCCTCTACGCCGCAAACTGCACCTTTGTTACGATAACCGATATATGCGGAAATTTCCTTTTTGTCGCCATATTCACGCAAAACGGAAATCAAAGGGAAGACACCGACACCGCCGCCCACAAGGGCTACTTTTTGTTCGTTTTCTTCCACGTAAAAACCGTTACCAAGCGGCATCAGCACGTTTAACTGCGTACCTGCCCCCATCGTTTTCAAAAGCTGCGTACCCTCGCCCTTGATTTGATAACAAAAGGTAACCAAATTCCCTTCCGCCTTACAAATGGCAATCGGACGGCGCAAAAGATGAGTGCCGCCTACGGAAATATTACCAAACTGCCCACAGCGCACCTTGGCGGTTCCCCCTAAATCAAAGGTGACCGCATATACGTTGTCGGCAATTTGTTCATTTTTTACAATCGTTGCGATATAGTCTTTCATAGTTCTCCTTTAAGGTGAAGTTTGCAAGCAAGTGAAGTTGTATCGATGATACAGTGAAGTTGCGCTTTCAGCGCAGTGAAGTTTGTCCTGCGGACAAGTTATTGCCATCATAATAACAGCCACAACTTTTTACGAAGTAAAAAACTTCACTTTGCGTTAGCAAAACTTCACTTATTTATAAACTTCACTTTCGCCAACGGCGAAAACTTCACTTTCTCATAACCCCGATAACGCTGGACAAATCCTTTTGCATCGCGATACAAGCTTCGCGCGCCGCATCGTAATAGGTGCCGCCATTCTTCTTATACGCACACAAAATCCCGCGGGAATTGTTTACAACGCCGCCCAAACCGTTTGCGCCGAAACAGCTCTTGAGCATTTCCGCATTACCGCCCTGCGCACCGTAACCAGGGATCAAGAAGAAGGTATGGGGTAAAATTTCACGCAAACGTGCCGCTTCCGTAGGATGCGTTGCGCCTACCACCGCGCCTACCGCCGAATAACCGTATTTGCCGATGGTGCTTGCGCCCCATTTTTCTACCAAGCCGCCCATATACTCGTACATGGGTACGCCGTTTTCCAAAACCATGTTCTGGATTTCCGCACCCGAAGGGTTGGACGTCTTTACCAAAACAAAGATACCCTTGTCGTTCTTTTCGCATTGTTCTACGAAAGGTACAATCCCATCCGAGCCCAAATACCCGTTTACGGTTACGTAATCGGAAGGGAATGCCTTGATGCTTTCGTTATTCACCTGCGTTTCCCCCAAGAACGCCTTTGCGTAGCAACCTGCCGTCGAACCGATATCGTTGCGCTTTGCGTCCGCAATTACCACCAAGCCCTTGTCAGCGGCATATTTCAGCGTTTCGTAATACGCCTGCATACCTGCCGCGCCGTACATTTCATAATATGCGATTTGCACCTTTACGGAAGGTACGATGTCGTAAACGCTGTCAATGATTTTCTTGTTGAATGCCAAAACCCTTTCCGCAACGTCTTCAAAAGTCTTTGCCCCTGCCTTCATATCGTCGGGCAGGTAATCGAACAAGGTATCCAAACCCACGCAGGTGGGGTTTTGCATAGCAATAATGCCGTCAATCAGCTTATCGGTAATCATATCTTTCAAACTCCTTTATCACGGTTTTAATATACGTAACTATAATACATTGTCGAAGCGTAAACCACTTTATACGAAACGATTTCCACATCCGAGGTACATTCTACGGTAAATGCTCTTTCCGCAGGTCCATTGACCTGTTTTTCCCATGTTCCCATACGCAAATACCCATTCGCATCATAAAAGGCGATACGGATACAAATATCACGCACCCCATCGGGGATTAATTTCACATTTCCCGTAACAACGGCGTGGTACAAACCATCCCCGCCAAGCGTGCAGGTAAAGCTTTTACCTGCAAGAATTTCCACTTCTTCTTTGGCTTCTTTTTCGTCCTTATAATCGTATTGCGCATACAACTGTACGTCGTAAATACGCGCGGTGGCAGGCTTGTAGAAAAGCTCCGCTTCGTATTCCACCTTATATGTATCGCCTGCGCCCATGTAACCGCCATCAAGCAGCAGGGTATCCAGCAAATATCCGTATTCATCATAATACGCCAAACGGAACGTGAACAAGTCGCTATCCTTGTCCCCAAGGCTCTTGATTGCCCCTACCGTCTTGGCAAGGTAGTATCCATCCTCGGTTCGCGTAACCTCAACGATTTCCGCCCCCTCGGTGATTTCCACAGGCATACGCAATTCCTCATCCGTCGGCGCATCCTTATCTTCATTCAACGCCCAACCTGTCAAAACTGCCGTCAAATACAAACCGTCTAAAATCAAACCGCACGAGGACAAAGCTACACAACAAAAGCAAGTAAGCAAAGCTACCAAAAATAATTTTATCTTCTTCATAACTTTACCCCCTTACCCTCTCTCTATAAGCGCTGACGCTTACTTCAAAATCGGCAGGAACAATTTCGGATTCTACCAACACGTAATAGTGCCAAATTTCACCTACGTCTATCCCTTCAATGGCGGTATATGAGAATAAATCATTCAATGGGTCGCCAAATTCGTCGTAAAATTCCACAACCACATGCGCGTTTAAGAACGCCTTATCCGTCGAATTTCCTGCCAAGCCTTCTACAAGAATGGTATGCAAGCCCGTTTCTTCGTCAAAACTTTGCTCCGTCATCGTCGGTTTGCTTACAAGTTCTAATTCCGTACCCCAAGCCGAAGCCGGGTCGCAAGCCGTCAGGGTACAAGTCGCCAACGCCGCCGTTAAACACAGCGCGCCTGCCTTTTTCATCCAACCTTTCATAAATTTTCCCCCTTTATAATTTAAGTTGCCCTGTAATATGCCAACCACAAGCCATTATCCCCAAAATCAGACGAACATTGACAAACCGTATATTTTTCATCCAACTCCAATAATGCACTCTCGTCAAATATTATAGAGCATATAATATTGTCCGTAAAACGACCTTTTCTATTTATCATCCGATACTCGGAAGCATCTAAATAAATTTTTTCTGCTGTCGCATCATCAAGAGAATACCACTCTTCTTTACCTATATACGCATATTTACCGTCTTTTACAGCCATTTGCGTAATCAATAAAGTTTCTTCCCCTATTTTTTCTCCTAACAATGCGACATAAATCGCATTATACTCGTCTATATGGATAGTCGCAATCGTACGAACACCCTCTTCTTCATCATACCGAGGGTCGTTTTCCTTTTCCTTTAAGTAAGCCTCTCCTGCAGTCTTTTCATAACGGGTTGTATAAAAAAACTTACCATATATCAAAAAGACCATACCTTCGCCAGCCAAGGAAATAATCGCAATCACCGCTATTAACATACACACAATAAACACAATCCAGTTCTTTTTTGTAAGTTTAGGCGGTTGCGTTCCTTGTGTATTTACTTCTTTATTTTCCATGTTGCTTACGCCTGATATTTGACTTCGCCATCTACGATGGTATATTTTACAACGCCCTCTAATTCCATACCCTTGAACGGGTTGTTTTTACCCTTGCTGACAAATTTTTCAGGGTCAATCGTCCATTTTTCGTCCAAATCGGCAATCATAAGGTCGGCTACGCCGCCTTCCTTGATTTCACCGCCGTCCAAACCCAAAATCTGCGCAGGATTGTAGGACATTTTGTCAGCAATTTCATTCAAGCTCAACACCCCTGCTTTGTAAAGGTATTTGATTGCAAAGCCAAACGAAGTTTCAATGCCGCTGATCCCAAACGCCGCCTGGTTATATTCTACGTTTTTATCGTCCGCATGGTGAGGCGCGTGGTCGGTTACGATACAGTCAAGCGTACCGTCCTTCAACCCTTCCAAAATCGCTTGTTTGTCGATTTCTTCACGGATAGGAGGGTTTACCTTCGTATTCGTGTCGTAGGTGCGGATGATTTCGTCCGTTACCGAGTAGTAATGGGGACAAGTTTCCGCCGTTACCTTAATGCCAGCCTTTTTCGCATCGCGGATCATTCTTACACCGCTGTACGTGGAAACGTGGCAAATATGCACCGCCGTATCCAAGCCTTCCGCAAGGGAAATTTCACGCGCGATAATGGTATCTTCCGCCGCGCGGGGAATCCCTTTCAAGCCTGCAATCGTCGCGCTCAAGCCTTCGTTGACAACGCCGCCGTCCACAAGGTCCTTATCTTCACAATGGCAAAGACATTTGATGTCAAAGCCCTTTGCGTATTCCATCGCAAGGCGCATCAATCTTGCATTTTTCACCGCTACGCCATCGTCGGAAATTGCCACGGCGCCTGCCTTTTTCATGCCTGCAATTGCCGCCATTTGTTCCCCTGCCAAGCCTTTCGTAATGGCACCGATGGGGTGAATTTTACAAAGATTTACTTCCTTTTCCCTTGCCTTGATGTAGGTAACAACCACTTTATTATCCACAACGGGGTTGGTGTTGGGCATACAGCAAATTTGGGTAAAGCCGCCCTTTACCGCCGCCTTTGCGCCGCTTTCGATGTCTTCCTTACGCTCAAAGCCAGGTTCACGCAAATGCACGTGCATATCGATAAGCCCAGGGAAAATATGTTTGCCCGTTGCGTCGATTTCCACGCCGCCGTTTGCGGGAATATTGTCTGCGATTTTTACAATTTTACCGTTTTCAATCAAAATATCTTTCTTTTCTACGGAGTTTTTCAATACTACGTTGCCGTTTCTAATAATCATCTTTCTTTCTCCCTTTTACGCCTTGCGCGCCTCGTTCAAGAGGGTCAACGCAGCCATACGCACCGCTACACCCGACAAAACTTGGTCTTCAATGTGGCTTCTTTCATGGTCGATAACACCGCTGGTCAATTCTACACCGCGGTTTACGGGGCCGGGGTGCAAGATGATGGCGTTGGGCTTTGCGTAGTCCAACATTTTCTCGTCGATACCGTAGTTTGCCGCATATTCTCCAAGCGAAGGGAAGTTGCCCGCCTGCTGTCTTTCGAGCTGAATTCTAAGCCCCATCACAACGTCCGCGCCGTCCAAGGCTTCTTGACGGGATTTACAAAGCTTTGCGCCCAACTGGTCAATTCCTTTCGGGATAAGGGTTTCGGGTGCGAACATGGTCACTTCCGCGCCCATCGTCTTTAAGCCGAAAAGGTTGGATTTTGCCACGCGGGAATGTTTAATGTCGCCCAAAATCGCCACCTTCAAGCCCTTGAGCGTACCAAAGGTTTCACGCATCGTCAACATATCGAGAAGGGCTTGGGTCGGATGCTCGTTCATACCATCGCCTGCATTTAAAACGCTCGCCTTTACCGTCTTTGCCAAAAGGTAAGGAGCACCGCCCATAGGATGGCGCATCACGATAAAATCGTTGCTTTGCGCGTCCAAGGTTTTACCCGTATCAATCAAAGTTTCACCCTTTGCCACCGACGAAGTACCAGCCTCAATATTGATGGTGGTTGCGCCGAGATATTTTGCAGCTTCTTCAAAGCTGGTACGCGTACGGGTACTGTTTTCATAGAAAAGTACTGTCACCGTCTTTCCGTCCAAGTACGCAATTTTCTTCTCGCCTGCACGAATACGATTTTTGTACTCCTGCGCCAAATCCAAAATTTCCGTAATTTCGGACGCCGACGCGTCGATTAAACCAAGTAAATCCTTTCTATTAAGCATGGTTGCCTCCGCTTATATTATTTCCACACGATATTATACCACTTTTTTCGTGTATTGTAAAGGGTTCAAACGGCTATTTTTTGCGTTTGAACCCCTTTTCTTAAAAATTAATAAATTTTTACCAAGCTAAACCCCACCTTGTCGCACGAGGTAAGGATATATTCAATCTCATTCTTGTATGCCTTGAAGGGAAAATACGCCGCACCGTGGATGTGACCAAACACCACTTTATCCACTTTGTTCCCCTCGAAAAGCTCCGTAAACAGCGTGTCTTCTTGCTTTGCCGTAAAGGGCGGAAAGTGCATAAGCACCACTTTTTTATCCCCCTCTTGCGCCAGCTTATCCGCATCCAAAAAAGCCAAACGGAAACGCTCTGCTTCGCGACGATACAGCTTTTGGTCTTGGTCGGTATAATCGCTGCTGCCTGGGCAAGTCCACCCGCGCGAACCGATAAAGACGAACTCCCCGATTTTCACCGCATCCGTTTGCAGGAAAATAAAGCTGTCGTTGGGTGCGGAATCGCGCAAGCGAGTGATACCGCTCCACCAATAATCGTGATTACCGCGGATAAACACCTTTTTCCCTGGCAGGTCGGCAAGGGCGTTGAGGTCGGTGAGGGCATCGGACATCTTCATTGCCCAGCTGATATCCCCCGCAATCAAGACGATATCCTCCTCTTTTACCTTACTTTTCCAGTCCGATTTAATTTTTTCGAAATGTCCTTCCCAGCCCGACCCGAAAATATCCATCGGCTTGTCCGAGGTTAAAGAAAGGTGCAAATCGCTAATCGCATAAATATTCATACCCCTATTATAGCAGTTTTTCTTTGAAAAAGCAACACTTTCCGCTGAAAATTTTTCCGTATTTTCCCATTTGCACTATTTATCAAAAATGCACATATAATACAGTAAGAAACAACAAGGCGAAAGCGTGGAAAATGCCCCAAACCGATGTTTTCCCCTTCGTAATTTAGGAGGTAATTATGTCCTTTTTTTCCAATTTTCAATCGGATAAATGCCCCGGTTCTATCACGGGCAATCCCTTAAACGGCTTAACGGAAAAGGTGTGTATTCAGGCGGAAAAAATCTTCGATGCCGGCATCAAACAAACACGGCTTGAAAATTATTCGCTCACCCTCACCGATTTAACCCCTGCAACCGTTACATATCCTTTGACCTTTGTCAGCGCCCGTTCGGTGTCCGCAGAAGCCACCGTCACCAACCTTACGGTGGAACGCCAACCCGACAAACAATGCGCCCGTGTGCAAGCCACGGTGAGCGTGCCTGTGGAGGTTTTATTCACCGACGCAAACGGCGTGGACGGCAGTGCAACCGCCACCGTTACCCTGCCCGTAGATGCGTTTCTTTACGTACCTGCCCCCTCCATTATGCCTTTTTCGGTGCGCGCGCTGGTTAGCGTGGTTGCCCCCGACGGCACCTACAACGACGAAACGCAGGGCTTCAACGTCAGCCTTTGCGTAACCTTGATTATCAAAATTTCCATGCCTGTGGAAGTGCTTGTTCCGTCCTACGGCTACTGCATGATTCCGCCCTTGCAGGAATACTCGCAAGAGGTTTGCGCAGGGTTCTTCGAACTGCCTTTGTACCCGCAGGGTGGTAAAAATTGTTGTGACAAGCAATGAAAATGTCTCCCTTTTAGCGTGATGTCCTTGACGGACAATCACGCGTCGAGATAAATCCCTCACGGGATTTTCGATATGTTGCTAACGCAACTCTATATGCCTACAGCTCGATATGTTTGCTTTGCAAACGAGGGATTTATCTCATATCGAGTTTGAGCGTAGCGAAAACATATCGAGTTCGAGCAATGCGAGAATATATCGAGTGGGGAAAACCCACATATCGACAAAAAATAAGAGCAAGAATAGAAGGACTTCTCCTTTTACTCTTGCTCTTTTCTCCTCGTTTAGCTGTCGTTATTGCTAATATTTACCACAACGCAAGCCAATGGCTTGCAATTCACGGAGCGTCAGCGAGAATTCACGCACCATCAGGCGCAATTCACGGAGCGTCAGCGAGAATTCACGCGCCATCAGGCGCAATTCATGGAGTGCCAGCGAGAATTCACGAACGCTACACGTTCAATTCACGCCGTAAGGCAATTCACTCCCAAAAAATCAAATCCTCACTCTCATCCCGATATAAAACACATCCGTACCGTTTTTTCGGCGGTAGTTTTCCTCGTTTCCGCAAAGCAGAGCTTTCGTGTCCCCCTCTTGCACGGTGTAAGCGTTGCCTTGCTCCTTGGGGATTGCAAGAATTTGCCCTGCAAACGGTGGTGCGGACAAGCCGTTTGTACTTGCCAGCAACCATTCTGACACGGAAAAATAGTCCGCAATTTCTTTTAGCGTTTGCCCCTTTTTCACCTGATAAAATTCCCGATAAACTGTATTCAGCATAGTTTTACTATATGCACGCAAGTAACACAATATAACACAAGCCGACGCAGTTTCCAACGTCGGCTTTGTTCGTTTTTATTTGGTTTTATTTATGCTTTTACAACTTCGTACCAGTCACCGTTTTGTACAACCTTGTAACCCTCAGCAACAGTGATGTTGTCGTTTGCAAGGTTTGCAGGAAGTTCTGCAGGGTTAAACTTGTAGAACTTACCACCCCTGATTACAATCGTACCAACTTTGCTGTCGCTACTGTTTAAAGTCCAGTAAGGGGTCTGACACTTGAATTCACCGCCGTTGATTTCGATGATACCGCCGTTCTTTACATAAAGAAGGTCATACTGGTAATCGTCGCCAGCGCCTTCGTTGGTGTAAACACCGCCGTTAATAACAATCTTACCACCGTCAGCCCAAAGAGCCATGCTCCAGTCACAGCTAGTTACAGCATTAATAGTACCGTTACCATTGAGGGTAAGGGTACCGCTCTTCACACAAAATACACCGTCACCAACCATATCGTTGGGAATAGAAATATTTGCCATAAGATCAACCACAAGGTTCTTTGTTATATATACGGTAGAATCAAGCTCAATATTTTTATCAACGGCATATATCCCACCTTTTTCAACTGCTTGCAAAAAAACTACTTCATTAATGTCAATATATTCGCCAATATAGCTATCCCCACAAATGCAAGTATAAATTGTATATCCTTCCTCATTAGAGGTAGGTTCCACTACTTCCATTCTATATCTATGCGTCGTGTGTTCATTGACATGTCCAACGTCCGAATCTTTCACTTCCTTACACCCAACTGCGCACCCAAATAATACGCAGGATAATGATATAAGCAAAATTTTCTTTGTTTTTATCATAAGACTCTCCACTCTTGATTTCTACTATTATAACACTTTTAAAAAGTGTTGTCAATATCTTCCAAAAATTTTCACCGTTCTATTTCTAGAGGACAGCTCGTACAATAGAGTATGAAAAAGACGACTACACAAAACACCGTTGCCCTTACCGCATCCATCGTCACGGGTCTATCCGTTGCCGAGCGTGCTTTGGGCTTTTTATACCGCATTGTCCTTTCTCGTTTAATCGGTGCAGAGGGATTGGGGCTTTACCAAGTCGCCCTCTCCCTTTTCGCGCTCTTCCTCACCATCGGTACGGGCGGTATCCCCATCACCGTATCCCGTATGATTTCAAAAAGTAAAGCGGAAAACCGCCCCTTGGACGAACACCGCGCCGTGGGGGCAGGGCTACTGCTCTCCCTGCTTCTTACCTTGCCCGTATGCCTAGTGCTTATCCCCTTCGGGGATAAGTTAGGCTTTCTTTTCGCCGATAAACGTGCTTTCCCCATCTTCCGCATTTTGCTTGTGGGGTTGTGCTTTTCTTCCCTTTACGCCGTTTTCCGCGGTAGTTTTTGGGGGAATAAACAATTCCTTCTTCCGTCCATTTTAGAAATCGCAGAAGAATCGGTGATGGTGATTGCAGGGATATTGCTTTTACGCAACGCTCCCATCGGAACGGGTGCCGAGCGTGCCGCCTGGGCGGTTGTCCTTTCCTACCTCTTCTCTTTCACCGCATCCACCCTTTGCTTTTTCTTCCGCGGCGGTAAACTTTCACCCCCTCAAAACGCCTTAAAACCATTATTCAACGCAACCCTGCCTATCACCTCCGTCCGCGCAAGCAGTTCTTTGGTAAACTCTGCGGTGGCGGTTTTATTGCCCGTAATGCTCATTCGTACAGGACTTGACAGCAGCGAAGCCCTTACCCTTTTCGGTGTGGTTTCAGGTATGGTTTTGCCCATTCTTTTCATCCCGACAACCATCATCGGC
>JAFVQP010000039.1 GCA_017504735.1 Clostridia bacterium
ACCGCGGAGTTTCTTCGTCTCTTTCGTGATGTCGTGACGCAATTTTTGCGCGCGAAAACGGAAGAGACTTTTTTATTTGGAGTTGAAATATGAAAAACACGAGAAAGTATGTAAAACAATATTTCGAACCCCAGGGCGTTTCGATGGATTGGATGAAAAAATCCTACGTTGATAAAGCGCCTATTTGGTGCAGTGTCGATTTACGTGACGGAAACCAAGCGTTGGTGATTCCTATGAGCTTGGGGGAAAAGTTGGAGTTCTTCAAACTCCTTTGCGACGTCGGTTTCAAAGAAATTGAAATCGGTTTTCCCGCCGCCAGCGAAACGGAATACACGTTTTGCCGTACCTTAATTGAAAAGAATTTAATCCCCGACGACGTCACCATTCAGGTATTGACGCAATCGCGCGAGCACATTATTGAAAAGACCTTTGCGGCTTTAGAGGGTGCGAAAAATGCCATCGTGCATTTGTACAATTCCACGTCCGTGGCGCAACGTCAGCAGGTGTTCAAGCGTGAAAAGCAGGAGATTATCGACATTGCCGTCTTTGGTGCAAAGCTTTGTCAACAGTACAAGGAAAAAGCGAAGGGAAATATTCGCTTTGAGTATTCGCCTGAAAGCTTTACGGGTACCGAGCCTGATTTTGCGGTGGAAATTTGTAACGCAGTGTTAGACGTGTGGCAACCGACGGCGGAAAATAAGGTGATCATCAACCTGCCCGTAACGGTGGCACATTCGATGCCCCACGTATATGCAAACCAAGTGGCATATATGTGTAAAAATCTCAAAAACAGGGAAAACGTGATCGTTTCCTTGCATGCGCATAACGATCGCGGCTGTGCGATTGCGGACAGTGAAATGGGGCTTCTTGCAGGGGGCGATCGTATCGAAGGCACGTTGTTTGGCAACGGTGAGCGTACGGGCAACGTGGATATCATTACCTTGGCCTTGAATATGTATTCGCAGGGGGTAGAGCCGAATTTGGATTTTTCCAACCTTCCTGCCCTTACGGAAGTATATGAACGCGTGACCCGTATGAAAGTGGGGGATCGTCAACCGTACAGCGGCGCGTTGGTATTTGCGGCGTTTTCTGGTTCGCACCAAGACGCCATTGCAAAGGGTATGAAATACCGTGTGGAAAAGGGTACGGATATTTGGACGGTGCCGTATCTTCCGATTGACCCTTCCGACGTTGGCAGGGTGTACGAGGCGGACGTAATCCGCATCAACTCGCAATCGGGCAAGGGAGGTATCGGGTATATACTTGAAACGCAGTTCCAGCTGTTACTGCCGAAAAAAATGCGCGAAGTGTTTGGATATCACGTGAAGAAGATTTCCGACGATGCGCATAAGGAGCTTTTGCCTGAAGAAGTACACGAAATTTTCGTGCGGGATTTTGTCAATCGGCATGAAATCCTTTGCGTGGTGAACGCAAGCTGTGAAGATATCAACGCGGAAGAGGTAAAAGGCCGTGTGGATATCGAATATAAAGGGAAATTGCAAACAATCGAGGTGTTGGGGCACGGGCGTTTGGACTGTGTGTCGAATGCCATTAAAGCAGTCGCAGGGATTGATTACATTGTAGATAGCTACGTGGAACACGCACTAGAGGAAAAATCCACCTCAAAGGCTGCGTCGTACGTGAGTATTTTGGAAAACGGAAACACCCATTGGGGGGTTGGTATTCACCGAGATATTATGACCTCGTCCATTCGGGCTTTGGTTTCCGCAGTAAATAGAATGTTAGAAAAAGGGGGTACGAAATGAGATTGAAAGGTGCTCAAATTATCATACAAACCTTGATTGAGCAGGGGGTAACCGACGTGTTTGGATACCCTGGCGGTCAGGTTATCAATATTTACGATGCATTGTACGAATATAAGGATAAAATTAATCACATTTTGACCGCGCACGAACAAGGTGCGGCGCACGCGGCGGATGGATATTCGCGCGCGACGGGTAAAGTGGGTGTTTGTATCGCAACCAGCGGCCCTGGCGCAACGAACCTTGTTACGGGTATTGCAACGGCGATGCTGGATAGCATACCCATGGTTGCAATCACGGGTAACGTACCCACGTCGCTTATCGGTAGAGATAGTTTCCAAGAAATTGACATTACGGGCGTAACCTTACCCATTACCAAGCATAATTATTTTGTCAAAAACATTGCGGATTTGGCAGATACCCTTCGCGAAGCCTTCCGGGTTGCAAAATCGGGTAGACCTGGCCCTGTCCTTGTGGATATCCCCAAAGACGTACAGGTTGCTTTGTATGAATACGAGGCACAGCCCGTGGTGGAGAAAATACCTTTGCCCAAGGTAAAACAACCCTTGATTGATGAAGCCGTAAAACTGATTGCAGAAGCGAAAAGACCCTACATCTACGTAGGCGGCGGCGCGGCAGGGCTTGGGTTAGGCAATGAAATCGTCAAATTCGCCAAGAAAATCGGCGCGGTTATCGGTTGTTCGTTTATGGGTCTTTCTTGTATCCCCGACGATTGCGACCGTTTCCTTGGTATGCAGGGTATGCACGGACATTACGCCTCGTCTATGGCGCAAAACAACGCCGACCTTATCTTGGCGGTGGGCGTTCGTTTCTCGGATAGAGCGACGGGCAACGTGGCAAAGTTTGCAAAAAAGAGTAAAATCATTCAATTTGACCCCGATGCGGCGGAAATCAATAAAAACGTTCGCGTAAACGTTGGTTTGGTAGGCGACGTAGAAGACGCATTTAATCGTATTGCGAGAAAGTGTAAACCGCAGGAAAATGCGGAGTGGTTGCGCTTTGTAGAGGGCTTGAAAAAAGAGCAAAAAGTCTTTGAAGAGCAAATTGCGGCGGCTGCAACCGCACCTTTAACCCCTAGACAGGTATTTGACGTAATCAATGCAAACAAATTGCCTTTCACAATCACGGCAACGGACGTAGGGCAACACCAAATGTGGGCGGCGCAGTATTCCACATTCGATGGCCCTCGTCGTATTGTGTCGAGCGGTGGTTTGGGTACGATGGGCTTTGGACTCGGCGCGGCAATCGGCGCGTACGTAGCAACCAAGGACCCCGTGGTGTTGATTACGGGCGATGGTAGTTTTGGTATGAACCTGAACGAGCTTGCCACCGCAGTCACCTATAAAATCCCCGTGGTAATCGTACTGATGAACAACGGCGTGTTGGGTATGGTAAGACAGTGGCAAACCTTGTTCTTTGGCAAGAGGTATTCCCAAACGATTTTGGATAGAAAAACCGATTTTGTCGCTTTAGCGAAAGCCTTTGGCGCAGACGGATATCTTGCGGAAACGGAAGTAGAGTTCAAAAAGGCGTTTACGGCGGCGGTAAAAGCGGGTAAACCCACACTAATCGACGTGCGCATTGACAAGGACGAGCTAGTGTTGCCTATGCTTCCCCCTGGCGGTTCGATTGACGACATTATCACCATGATACAAAAATAAGGAGAGGAAAAGATGGACAATAAATTTATAATTGCGGTTTATGTTGACAACGTGGCTGGTGTTATGACCCGTGTATCGGCAATGTTCACAAGACGCGGATTTAACATTGATACCATTACGTCGGGGGTTACCGACGATCCCGCATATTCCCGTATCACCATTGCGATGAATGGTGATAAATACGTGCAGGAGCAAATCATTAATCAGTTGAAAAAATTGCAAGTGGTTAAGAGAGTGCAGTTGCTTGAAGACGAACCAATTAAACGTGAATTGATGCTGATTAAGGTGTCGAATAAGATTAAGACGAGAAGTGAAATTATGACTGCGGTGGACGTGTTCCGCGCAAACGTTATCGACTACTCTCCCGAATCGATGTGTATTGAGGTAACGGGTAGCCCGTCGAAAATTGATGCGTTTGTAAAACTGATGCAGCCTTTTGGCATTTTGGAAATGTGCCGTACGGGTATCGTAGCTTTGGATAGAGGCACGAAAACAATTTTTAGTGAATAAAAAAATAAAAAAATAAAAGGATAGGGAAAATATTATGGCAAACAGAATTTTTTATCAAGCAGATTGTGATTTGAACAAGTTAAATGGTAAAACCGTTGCAATCATCGGTTATGGTTCGCAGGGTCACGCACATGCGCTCAACCTCAAGGATTCGGGGGTGAACGTTGTGGTTGGTCTTTACAAAGGCAGTAAAAGCTGGGAAAAGGCTGAAAAGCAGGGTGTAAAGGTTATGACTGCGGCAGAAGCGGCGGCAGTTGCGGACGTCATCATGATTTTGATCAACGATGAAAAGCAGGCGAAACTTTACAAGGAAAGCATTGAACCCAACCTCACCGAAGGGAAAACCCTTGCGTTTGCGCACGGCTTTAACATTCACTTTGGTTGCATCAAACCCCCGAAGAACGTCAACGTTATCATGGTTGCGCCCAAGGGCCCCGGTCACACGGTACGCAGCGAATACCAGGTAGGGAAAGGCGTACCTTGCTTGATTGCGGTAGAACAGGACGCAACGGGTGACGCTTTGGAAATCGGTCTTGCATACGCAGCAGGTATCGGCGGTGCGAGAGCAGGCGTTTTGGAAACCAACTTCCGTACGGAAACGGAAACCGACCTTTTCGGCGAACAAGCGGTGCTTTGCGGCGGTGTTTGCGCATTGATGCAGGCAGGCTTTGAAACGTTGGTAGAGGCAGGCTACGACCCTAGAAACGCTTACTTTGAATGTATCCACGAAATGAAGTTGATTGTTGACCTGATTTATCAGAGTGGTTTTGAAGGTATGAGATACTCCATCTCCAACACGGCGGAATACGGTGATTACGTGACCGGTCCGAAGATTATTACCGAAGAAACCAAGAAGGCAATGAAGAAAGTGTTGAAAGACATTCAAGACGGTACGTTCGCAAAAGAGTTCTTGTTGGATATGTCCGATGCAGGTTCGCAAGTGCATTTCAACGCAATGAGAAAAATTGCATCCGAGCATCCTTCCGAAACGGTTGGTAAGGAAATCCGTAAGTTGTATAGTTGGGCGGATGAGGAGAAGTTTATCAATAACTAAAACAAAGAATATGCGTCGCAGGGTGGCGTCGAGCTTGCGTTTTCCCTCGCTCATTTACGCTCAGTAAACTCCCGTCGGGAAAGCCGCGCTCTTCTTACCCTGCTCGCATCTTGCTTTGTTTTACACTCGTGATAGAGATACGTAGAAGGCAAGTGAGGCTTTGTCGAGCTTGCGTGTAACAGTGATATGCGGAGCAATCTATAAAAACGCAAGAAAGCACTCATTACAAGGTCAAGCGGAACGCTTGCTTTGTTTTACGCTCTGGATAAAGCTGCGTAAAATCCTTTCGTGATATACGCAGTAAACTGTAAGAACGAGTGAAAGCACTCATTACAAGGTCAAGCGGAACGCTTGCCAAGATAATCTTGGAGCTAGTAAAGTGTCTTATCATTCTTATTCTTAGCTAGCTTCGTACATACCCGTAAATGATATACAAAATAGTCTATAACGCCGCTGAAAGGCGGCAATTCACGCAAACCGACGGTTTGCAATTCACGCGTTCGTAGAACGCAATTCACGCACCCATCGGGTGCAATTCACCTGACAAAACACACCCCGTGTGTTTAGGAGATCATATGATTAAAGACACCATAGTAGATGGATTTCAAAATGCACCACATAGGTCGTTGTATCACGCACTTGGTATGACGGAAGAGGAAATGTCCCGCCCGTTGATTGGCGTAGTGTGCTCCTACAACGAAATTGTACCCGGTCACACCAACCTTGACAAAATTGCGCAGGCGGTAAAGCTTGGCGTTGCCATGGCAGGCGGTACGCCCATTATGTTCCCTGCGATCACCGTTTGCGACGGTATTGCAATGGGGCATACCGGTATGAAATACTCCCTTGTTACCCGTGACTTGATTGCGGATTCGACGGAAGCAATGGTACGCGCACACGGCTTTGACGGACTCGTCATGATCCCCAACTGCGATAAAAACGTACCGGGGCTTTTGATGGCGGCGGCTCGTTTGAATATCCCCACCGTATTTGTAAGCGGTGGGCCTATGCTTGCAGGCAGAGTCAACGGACAAAAACGCTCGCTTTCGAGTATGTTTGAAGCTGTCGGCGCATATACGGCAGGTAAAATCAACGAAGAACAGCTGACCGAATTTGAAAGAAAGGTATGTCCTACCTGCGGTTCTTGTTCGGGTATGTACACGGCAAATTCCATGAACTGCTTGACCGAAGTTTTGGGTATGGGCTTAAAGGGGAATGGTACCATTCCTGCGGTGTATTCCGCGCGTATCGAGCTTGCGAAACACGCAGGTATGCAGGTAATGGAGCTTGTTAGAAAGAATATCCGTCCTCGTGACATTATGACGGCGGCGGCAATCCGCAACGCAATCACGGCGGATATGGCGCTTGGCTGTTCAACCAATAGTATGTTGCACTTACCCGCAATCGCAAATGAATGTGAGGTGGATTTTGACCTTGATGAAGTGAATAAAATCAGCGAAATTACCCCCAATCTTTGCCACCTTGCGCCCGCAGGCCCCACCTATATGGAAGATTTGAACGAGGCTGGCGGTGTGCACGCTGTTTGAAAGAGTTAGAGGCATTGAACCTGTTGGATACTTCGGTGATGACTTGTACGGGCAAGACGATGAAAGAAAATCTTGTCGGCGTTGTCAATATGGATGAAGAAGTAATCAGAAAACCCGAAAATGCCTTTGGGAAAACGGGCGGTATTGCGGTGTTGAAGGGCAATCTTGCCCCCGACGGTTGTGTGGTAAAGCGTGCGGCGGTTGCGCCTGAAATGCTTGTACACGAAGGCCCTGCCAAGGTATTTGAGAGCGAGGAAGAATGTATTGCGGCAATCTATGGCGGTAAAATTGTCAAGGGTGACGTAGTGGTAATCCGCTACGAAGGCCCTGCAGGCGGCCCTGGTATGCGTGAAATGCTTTCGCCGACCTCCGCAATCGCAGGTATGGGGTTAGATAAGGACGTAGCGTTGATTACGGACGGACGTTTCTCCGGCGCAACGCGTGGCGCATCCATTGGGCACGTTTCCCCTGAAGCGGTTTCAGGCGGTATGATTGCCTACGTAAAGGACGGAGATATCATTTCAATTGATATCCCCAATTATTCCATCAAGTTAAACGTTTCCGATGAGGAAATTGCAAAACGCAAAGCGGAAATGCCCTTAAAGAAAAAAGAGGTATCGGGTTACTTAAAGAGATACGCGGCGCAGGTATCCTCGGCAGATAAAGGCGCCATCATTAATAAGTAAACACATATATACGGCGCATTTCTTCGTCGTGCTTGCGTTTTGTTTTGGTCGTGTACGTCTATGTACACTCCCTGCAACAAATCCGCACACTCCTTGAACTGCTTGTATCTATGCGTTTACGACGAGCTTCGTACTGTATCGGAGTGATATAAAAAGCTATTTTGGTAAAGGGTCAAGGGGCGTTGTCCCTTGCGGGAGGTTGAGGGCAGCGCCCTCGCAAAGAAAGTAGCCCCTTTATAAGCAAGGCTTGCCTTGCGCTGACAACCGCATCGCGGTTATTCCCTTTGGGAAATATATTCAAAGCTGCGTTTACGACGAGCTTCGTACGGTATCGTAGTGATATACGAAGCAATCTACAAAAACGAGGGATAACACTCACTACAAGGTCAAGCGGAACGCTTGCGATGGGTAGCGTTGTGGAAAATATTACAATAACGCAACGCAAAGCGTTGCAATTCATTGAGCGTTAGCGAAAATTCACGAACGCTATGCGTTCAATTCACGCCTTTGTAAAAGGCAATTCACACTATATGTAGGGGATATAACTATGTCAATGACAATGACACAAAAAATCCTTGCGGCGCACGCAGGATTAGAAAAAGTAGAGGCAGGTCAACTCATTTTGGTTGACCTTGACCGTGTTTTAGGAAACGATATCACCTCTCCCGTAGCCATTCGGGAGTTTGAAAAAATCGGTGCTACGCAGGTTTATGATAAGGACAAAGTAACCATGGTTATGGACCATTTTGCCCCCAACAAAGACATTAAAGCGGCAACGCAATGCAAGATGTGCCGTGATTTTTGCGATAAGCACGAAGTAACCCACTTCTACGACGTAGGTAGAATGGGTATCGAGCACGCACTCCTGCCTGAAAAGGGCTTGGTGGTGCCCGGTGACGTAGTAATCGGTGCGGACTCCCACACCTGCACGTATGGTGCGCTTGGTGCCTTCTCAACGGGTGTCGGCTCGACGGATATGGCTTGCGGTATGGCGACGGGTAAAGCTTGGTTTAAGGTGCCTTCCGCCATCAAATTCGTCTTGAAAGGCAAGCTCAACAAATACGTTTCGGGGAAAGACGTTATTTTACATATCATCGGTAAAATCGGCGTGGACGGCGCACTGTATAAGTCGATGGAATTCACAGGCGAAGGGGTAAAAGCTTTGACGATTTTCGACCGCTTGACCATTTCCAACATGGCGATTGAAGCAGGCGCAAAAAATGGCATTTTCCCTGTGGATGAGCAAACGATTGCCTACGTGAAAGAGCGTAGCGACCGTGATTTCCCCATCTATACGGCAGATGAAGATGCGGTGTATGATGAAACGTACGAAATCGACCTTTCTGCCATTCAACCCACCGTGGCATTCCCGCATTTGCCTGAAAACACCAAAACCTTTGATGAAATCGGGAATATTGCGATTGACCAAGTGGTAATCGGTTCTTGTACCAACGGACAATACAAGGATTTGGCGGAAGCTGCGGAAATTTTCAAGGGTAAAACGGTTGCAAAGCGTGTGCGTGCCATCATCATTCCTGCAACGCAGGACATATACATGCAAGCGGTAGAAACGGGGCTTGTGAAAATCTTCATCGAGGCTGGTTGTATCGTTTCCACACCCACCTGCGGCCCTTGCTTGGGCGGTTATATGGGCATTTTGGCGGCAGGCGAGCGTGCCGTTGCCACCACCAACCGTAACTTTGTCGGACGCATGGGACACGTGGACAGTGAAGTGTACTTGGCTTCGCCTGCGGTAGCGGCGGCTAGTGCGATTGCAGGCAAAATTGCACAGCCTGCGGAGGTGATGAAATGATTTTTAACGGAAAAGTATTGAAATACGGCGACAACGTTGATACGGACGTAATCATTCCTGCGCGTTACTTAAATACCATCGATAAAAAGGAGCTTGCTTCCCATTGTATGGAAGATATTGACAAAACCTTCATATCGAGGGTGCAAGCGGGGGATATTGTGGTGGCAGGGTATAACTTTGGGTGCGGTTCTTCCCGTGAACATGCGCCGATTGCCATCAAGGAAAGCGGAATTTCTTTGGTAATTGCCCGTAGCTTTGCAAGAATTTTCTATCGTAACTCTATCAATATCGGGCTTGCGATTGTAGAGTGTAGTGAAGCGGTGGACGGCATTTCCGAAGGGGACGTTGTCGAGGCGGATTTGGACAACGGTGTTATCTATAACCGTACGACGGGAAAAAGCTTCAAAACCCAGCCTTTCCCCGAATTTATTCAAAAAATTATTGCCAACGGCGGCTTGGTAGCGTCCATTCAAAACGGAGACGTGAAGTAAGAGTAAAACACGAAACTAAGGGAAGAAGATGAGGAATTTAAAAAAGATGGGGACGTTCGTTTTGTCGGCGGCTTGCGTATTGAGTATGACAGGCTGTGTAAAAACGAAAAACGGCATAGAGAATTATCAATATATGTATGACGTTATAGAGGATTGGAATAAACATTCCGATCCGAATCGGGAAGATTTATTCGGTTTTGGACAGTATTTATACAACTCCTATCTATTACTGTTTCCAAGAGAAACGCCTTCCACGTTGACGGATTTTTACTTTTATTGGTGTACAGGTATTGACGTGGACGACTATGCCGCATATTTCACTTGTCAGTTGACGGAAGAAAAATTCGACAGCTTTGTAGAGGGTTTGGAGAATTTTACAATCACGACGGAAGCGGGTTCGACAAAGCTTTTATACGATGAAGAAAATTTCCAATATCCTGCATATATTGCACAGTGGATGAATTACGACGAGAAGTGGGAAACGTTGGAGTACGTTTTGTTGGATGACGAAAATAACACGGTTATTTTTGTGTATACGATGCATTGTTTAGATGAAATTCAGCTCCATACAAGCTATAACGTATTGTCCAAAACGGCGAATGTGATTTCCGAAGATAAGGAAAATCTTGACGAGGGGATTACCTATCATTCCAAAGGTTTTACCGTATACAATCATGTGTACGACTACGACGGCTTAGGGGAAGCAACGTATGACATTTCCTTCTTAGAGTATTTAAAATAAGGGGAGAAAAGAGAATTATGAAAAATTACAAAATTGCTTTATTAAAAGGGGACGGTATCGGTCCTGAAATAGTGGAAAGCGCAGTTCGCGTATTAAAAGCGGTGGGGGAAAAGTACTCCATCGATGTATATCAGGCACTGGATATGGCGCTGCCGGGCCTGCTGGGCTACCGTTCCATCATAGACAAGGGAATGCCCTACGAAGTGCCGGATCTGCGGGACAAGGCTGTACGGGACAGATATCGGAATGATTTCTGGTGCACTGACCCCAGAACCCCGGAAGAATACCGTCTTCCCACCAGCAAGAGCGGTACACCCGAAGTGGACGAAAGCGTATACGAAGCTGTCCGGGAAGAGCTTTCCAGAGTGGATCTGACTCCCGGGATGAAATAATAGTAAGAAGGAAACCGATATGAAAAAGAGAATTTTATGCATCCTGCTGGCCG
>JAFVQP010000040.1 GCA_017504735.1 Clostridia bacterium
CTTGAATCATATCCTTTCTTGCGCCCGTAATCAGCTCACCGGGCATAAAGCCTCTATTACCAAAATATAATGCAAATTTCATATCAATAAAACTCCTTTACCGTTTTATATACTCTTTCATATTTTTTATATTGCGCTTCATACGCATTGTGCCTATCCGCATTCGGGATAAACTCTTTTTCATATTGCACGAAAATATCTCTTGCCTCGTATAAATCTTTTACCTTACCAAGCGCGACGGCTTGCAACATAGCACATCCGCAAAGTCCGCCCTCGGAAGAACGCAAAATTTTATAGGGGATATTTTGTATATCCGCTTTGATTTGCAACCACTTTTCCGAGTTCGCTCCGCCGCCCGTTGCCACCGCATTTTTTACGTTGATCGCATACCGGCCTGCCACCTTCGCATTAAAACGCATTTCCATAGACGTTCCTTCCATCACCGATTTATACAAGTCGGAGTCGGTGGTTTCCGTGGTCACGTTGAGGATAACACCCTTTGCGTTTAAGTCCTGATACGGCGTACTTGCACCACCGAAATAGGGAAGCGTGATAATCCCCGTAGGATCGTCCGTCATATCCTTTTCGATATACGTGAAAAAGTCTTTTTCCTCGCCCTTATACCCATGCATAATTTTCTTGCGCAACCAATTCACCGTCGAACCGCAAGAAAAATTAAGAATATACGTACAGTATAAGCCGTCTATTGCATACGGCACACAAGGATAGCCCTGCCTACCCATTTCCACGTTCGAGGGTTTTTCTTTGAACAGCGTGGTGATACATTCTACCGTTCCCATTCCGTCCACTGCATCACCCACATCGAGTACACCTGCGCCAAGCGCTGTGCAGACCTGGTCATGCGAACCAAGCACCAAAACTGCATCTATGCCGAATTCTGCTTTCAGCTTTCCAACAACCGTTCCCGCACGTTTTGGAGCGGAGAACAAGGACATGGGTATGCCGAATCTATCTAAAAATTCTTTTGAAAAGGTCAATTTTTCAATGTCAAATACCCCCGTTCTAGATGCCAAGGCATAATCAATTACCCGTTCGCCCGTCAATAAATATCCAAAATAATCACACATCAGCATCACTTTATCAGCCTTAGCAAATACTTCGGGATAATTATTTTTTATCCACAGTAATTTGGAAAGGGAATACATACTGTGCGGAGTGACGCCCGTCGTCAAAAAGGCTTTCTCCTCGCCTATGCTCGCCTTAATTTTCTCCGCTTCTTGCTCACCTCGCGCGTCGGTATATAGCATCGGGTAAAAAAGCACGTTATCCTCTTTGTCCAACAGTACAAACGATTCCCCAAGCGAAGAAATACACACGGAAGATATTTTGTGCTGTTGAGATATGCTGCCTATCATTTGCCGAAGATGTTTTTCAATGGCATAAATATCTACATATTGACAACCGTCTATCGCCAAAAAATCATATTCGTTGAATAAATACTGTAAAATTTCCCCTTTATCAGAGAATAATTGGCATTTGCAGCCCGTTGTCCCTATATCTATACTTAAATAATTCATCTTTTAAAATAACTTTCCTTGTTATATTCCCAACACTTTAATCAATAAGATTAAGCCAGTTTAATTCCTCTAAAGAAAGTTTCAGTTCCATCGCCTCGATATTATCGTATATTTGTTCCTTGGTAACAGGACTAGAAAGCGCGCAAAGACTCATATCCTGCGAAAAAATCCACGCCAAAGCAACCTGCGCGACCTTCACGCCTTTCTTCCTTGCAAGAATCTCACATCTGCGAAGTCTTTCAATATTTTGAGGGCAATAATACCCCTTAATACCCGCATCATCCATAATCTTGTAGGCTTCTTCGGGTTTCTCACTGCTAAATGCACCCGAGAAAAAACCGCGTGCAAGGCTGGAATATGCAAAAACCGTAATTCCTTTTTCGCCATACCATTTCCTTGCTTCAAGATTTTCAGGGCCAGATATCGTTACACACGGGTCTGAAAACTTTGCGTCCGCCACCCAAGGGTCGCTGACTTGCTCTGCTAAGCCAAAATTCGGACTAGATACTGTAAAAGGCACTAAATTATGCTTAGCGGCATATTCGTTAGCTTCTTCAATTCTTTGATGGGTCCAGTTTGAGCCACCAAACGCTGCGATTTTGCCTTCTTGATAAAGCCTATTCAGCGCTTCTACTATAATACCAACAGGCACTTTATGGCTATCTCTATGCAACATATAAATATCAATTTTATCGGTCTTTAATTTTTTCAAAGAATCGTTTGCGTCCGATAAAATATCATAATCCGTTACTCGGTCACGCCAAGCATTGGGATGAGCGCCTTTGGTTAAAATCACGCACTGGTCGCGGTTATTTCTAGCTTCCATCCATCTGCCCATGATTTCTTCGCCGTAATGCGCCGCACAGTCAAACGTGTTAATCCCTGCGGAAAATACCGTATCTAGGAGCGCAAACGCCGCTTCTTCGTCTTGTTTGGTTGCATTGGGTGCAACTGCTGCAAACAGTTTGGGGGTAGCCGTCCCAAACACCAATCTGGATATATCTTTTTCTAACCCTTTAATCTTTATATACTGCATAAATACTCTCCCGTAATTTCAATATCCGCTTTTTATATTTTCTAAAGGCTAAACATCAATTCACTATATTTATCGGATTTCCCGCTAAATATTGCTTTACGTTTTCAATGGCAAAGCGAATCAATCTTCTTCTCGTATCCAAAGCCGCCCAACTGATATGTGGTGTAATGAAACAATTCGGCGCGGTCAAAAGCGGGTTGTCCTTTTCAATCGGTTCTACCGCAACAACGTCCAAGCCCGCCCCAAGCACTTTACCGCTATGCAATGCGTCTGCCAAATCCTGTTCGTTAATCAAACCGCCTCTACTGTTATTGAGAATGATGACACCGTCTTTCATCTTGGCAATTGTTTCCTTATTTATCATATTGGCGGTGCTTTCCATCAACGGACAGTGCATACTGATTATATCCGAGCGCGCCAACAATTCGTCGAGCGACACGTATTCCACGCCCAACTTCAGCATATCTTCACTTTGATAGTCGTCATAGGCAATCACGTTGACACCCATCGCCATACAAGCCGTCGCGACCGTTTTACCGATTCTACCAAGCCCGATTACGCCAAGCGTTTTATACTCTAACTCGTAAACGGGATAGTCCCAGAAACACCAATCCGTATCACTGCTTCTGCGCAATTTTCTAACCTCTTGGTCGTGATGTGCGATATGGTTGGTGATTTCCATCAACAATGCAACGGCGTGTTGACCGATCGCCTTACTGCCGTAAGAGGGAACGTTGGATACGAGGATACCGCGTTTTTTCGCTTCCACCAAATCAATTTTATTAAAGCCCGTTGCAATGACGGAAATATATTTGATATTGGGGCATTTCTCCAAAATTTCCTTATTAATTTCCCCTTTGTTGATTAAAACGATTTCCGCATCGCCGATGACGTTTGCGATTTCTTCCTGCGGAGTTTGGTGATAAATTCTCGTTTCGCCAAGTGTTAACAGCTCGCTCCAATCAATTTCGCCTTCAAATTCTCTGGGGGTATCTACAACCACAATTTTCATCCTTTCTACCGTCCTCTTATAATTCTTTCACGCCGTCCAACATAGCGTTCAAACCACGCATGTAATAATCTCTGTCAACCGCCATCCATAAAACGTTGGCACCCATATCACGGTATTTTTTCGCTAAAATTTCATTGTCACAGAAGATACCGCAAGATTTGTTGTATTTTTTACAGATGTCAAATACTTCTTGCACCGCTTTGTCCATAGCCTCACTGCCGATATTGGCAGGCGTGCCTACCATAACTGACATATCGTACGGCCCGATGATGACCGCACTGATATATTCACCGTACGTTTCTAACATTGCAGGCAGGTTTTTGATACCTTCGGGCGATTCGATTTGAGGCAGTAAAAATCGAGTATTTTTGAAATCCGTGAACTTTTCGCCCGGTCTGAACTGACCGCAACCGCCCATACCTTTTCTTCCGTCGGGAGCGAAAAGCAAACCGTCAATAGCGGTGCGAAGTTGCTGCAACGTTTCCGTTCGAGGAATCATAATACCGTCCGCACCCATATCAATAAGCTTTGCGACCAAATGATATTCGGCGTCTTGTACTCTTACAAAGGAAGGAATTTTCAAAAGGCGCATCGTTTGAAGCAGCGGCACTAGATTTTGCGCGTCGAAAATACCGTGTTCAGTGTCAAACAATATATAATCGATATCCTCTCTGCCTGCCATTTTTTCCAAAATGAGCGAACTGCCAATCATCGTCATCGTCGTACCGACAATTTTTTCTTTTTTGTCAAATTTCGTTTTTAATAAATTATATCTATCCATAATATTCCCTCTAAAAATTATTTTTTCTCGGCTTGCTTGTTCTGCTGATTAGAATTAATAATATCCCGTCCATCTCTGTTTTACGGTGACCGTACATTTCACAATTTGACTGCCGATTTTTGCCATTACCAAGGCGTTCCCTTCATCCTCGCCGACTGTGATTTTACCGTTCTCGTCTACGGTAAGAATATCACTATCCGTCGACCAAATCACCGCGTAGCCCTTGTTACCCGTCAACGTCAGTTGATAACTCTCACCCTCGTATACGGTGACTTTACTTTCCATGGATACGGTGGAATCCGCAAGTGCTTTGTCTACGTAATCGTACAAAATTTGGTTTGTATAGCCGTCTTTAAGTGCACACGCGGAAACCTGCGCGACCGAACGCTCTACCGTGTCCGAATAGTAATACTGCCCATTCGCATACACGTAGCTACGCGCAACGATTACCTTATCATAATGTTCTTCAGGAATCCCCGTCAATACCGCGTTGAAATATTCGCACCCTTCTTCATATTGCTGAGGATTATTTTCCCGAACGCTATCCGTTGCCCACTTCGTCTGTTGCACGTTTTCCACCGTGGGCGTAGCCACGGTCAACTCATTTGCGCCTAAAACGTCTTTAGGAATATAAAGTGTACCGAACGTTGCGCCCGAATTCGCCAATTCACTGGGAACTTTAGATTGGAAACGAAGCCCGCTCGGCGCGGAAAGGCGAACGCTGCCTCCCAAAACGACGGGCGTTTTTACAATGATGAAACTATCTTCAACGCATACCTGCCCCGCCGTAACGGTATAATTTGCTTTACCGCACTCTACGTTGTTGCCATACGCAACCATCGGTTTATCGTATTCCCAATCGGCAGAACAATCAATGCCGATGGGTGTAATTGCGTTGCCTGTATATTGTAAGGAAATACTTTCATCTAATCCGATAGTAGCCGTTGCGGAAAGCGTGTCGTGATATGCGCAAGCTTGCGTAATTACGTTGCCATCCGCCGAATACGTGTAGTAGTGATATTCGTCCGCAGCCGCCGTGCTACCCATTACATAGTTCGCGCCCCAATCCTTACCGCCCAATTGATTTTTATAGGCTTCGTACGCTGCTTGACTGGTAAAGACGATTTGGCAATTTTCCTCGTCACCGTTGTAACGGGAACGTCCGTAAATGCCTTTATCACTTTGGCTTGCAGAAAAAGAAATGTCTACGTCACCGCCAAGTTCAAGGCTTACTTTTCCTTTTACCACGTACTTGGTCGAGCCATCGCCGTAACTACCAGCATAGATACGGCGAGTAACCGAACCTCCAACAATACGTACGTCTACGTCGCCTGTCACAATTTGACCTTCGCTACCGCCAAAAACCTGCTGCATTGTGCCGTCTTCAATACGGACGTTTGCGCCGCTGCCGCTATGCCCGCCGCTCAAACAGCTACCATATACCCCCATGAGCGTACCGCCTTTTACCGACACGTTAGAACCTTTTGCAATGCTACAGCCATAGCCATATGAACCGCCTGCTACATACACCGCTTTTGCAGAATCTTGGAAATACACGTTGGTGCTGCCCTTTACGATATCTACATGACCGCCTCCAAGAACAGAATAGATGAACTCATGCCCCGATTTTATTTGAGAATCGATATTCGACGCATTGTTATTCACCGTTCCGCCCACGGTAAGGTTTGTATTGCCCGTAACCGTACTTCTTAAGCTACCGCCGTAAATATAGTTATACGTCCCTGAAAGTACGGTCAAATCCGTACTTGCCACCGTCGAACCTTCCTTACCGCCGCCAAAAAGTCTTACGTTTTCGTTGCTGTAAGAAACGCCTGTGCCGACGGTCATTTTATAGCCATTGGCATAAATGAAAGTTTCCAAAGTAGAATCTACCGTCCACGATATATCGGTAAACGTCACATTGTCATTGATGACAATTTCTTTCATTTTCGTGCCTTTACCGTCGTTGAAATCCGATTCCGCCAAGCCGCTTACGTCCAATCCCCCGCCCGTTACGGTAACCGTTTTACCGTGCGCAGCCCAATTACTCAACACCACCGTATCTTTCAAAACGACCGTGCCACCGTCAGCGACTTCTTCTAATGCCTTATTCAGCGTTGCGTACGGAGAAGCGTCTGTCCCCGCACCGTTATCGTTACCGTTTGAAGATACGTACACCGTCGTTTCCAGCGCCGATACCTGCGTCGTTTGCAGATTGCCACATGCAAAGCCCGCTATCCCAAGAGCGCATATTGATAAAATGGAAATAACTTTCTTTTTCATCATAACTCCTTTTTCACCGCTTCAATCGTGAAGCATTTCGTTTCAAAATCTTTCAGATTCTTGGGGAAGCGTAAACCGATATTCATCAAAACATCCCCCTTGAACGTACCCATGTCCGCGATGAAATAATATTTATCCTTATCCAAGCCCTTTAATTTCACAAAAGGATACGCGTCATTACACTTCGCCAAAAGTTTCATAATGATGAAGACTGCGCGCGTTTTATCCTTGGATACGACCATTTGCGAGAAATAATTCCCCTCGAAAGGACTCAACAAACGGTACAAATCCCCTTTCAAAATTAAATC
>JAFVQP010000041.1 GCA_017504735.1 Clostridia bacterium
GTTCGGGTGCGGCAACGGCGCAGATGATTGACCTTATCGTTCCTAGAAATACGGTTGTCGGTACGCTTTATCTTGATTGGGGTAGCTTTGCGATTGTCGATGAATACGATAATAGAATTGAAAAAGCGACCAAAATGGAAGCGGGCGACGCTTCAAAACAAATTTACTTCAAGAACAACGCGCAAATTGCAATCACTGATTTGGTTGGTAAAGCAATCCAAGTAGATTTCCAACCTGCGGATAATAGCGAAGGCGAATTGTTTAGATTCTCTTTACATTCTGCTGGATGGAACAATATGACGGGCACGGTGGTAATTTCAAGATCTGGAAACACCATTACGGCAAATCAAGGCATTGTCGTAGATACAGGCGACGGCTGGTATAGTTGGCAGTTGTGTCACGCGTTATTTATGGGTGACGGCAGTAACAAGCCTAACGCAACGAACGTAGCCTTCTTGTATACGAGCACAATCACGCAAGCGGTTTATATTTACGGCGAAGGCGTGAAGGTGGTAGATCCATACGATAAAACTGCGTACGCTACGCAATTCGTGCAAGGCGATGAGTTGAAAAACGTTGTTGCAAAGCGCGCTATCAACAAATCCGACTGGAATAATACTTGGTCTGGATTCGCTTTGTATCTCGAATTCAAGTTTGAAAATGAAGCGGATGGCGAATTGTTTAGATTTGCTGTAGCGGCAAACAGCTGGGCAAACGTGACGGCTACTGTAGTAATTAGCAAAAACGGCGATCAAGTGACGGCAAACCGTGGTCAAATAATTGCGTTGGACGACGGTTGGTATGCTTGGACGGTTTCGGCGGATGCCTTTGAAGGGGGCGGCGCAGCAGACGCGACGGATATAGCCTTCGTTATGGCGGCAGGGCAACCTATTGCAGCGGAAAAGGTTTGGATTCTTCCTTACTTGAAGGCGATTCCGATTAGCTAAAAAAGAATGGATTAGGCGGTGGCTTACTGTTGCCGCCTAATTGATTAAATTACTCAAAAAAATCAAAGTAAGAGGTATTGGTATGAAAGAACACTTATTGCCTAAAAGAGTAGTTGCAGGTGAAAAAATTGAGCGTGCTGAAACCTTGTTTCGGCCCAAGGGACTTTACGCTACCATTAATCGGGACGTAGAAGAATGGGATGAATTTTTTAAGATGGAAGGGCTTGGCTCGTATGTTATTCTCGATTTTGGGAAAGAAATGAACGGCGGAATCCGTATGTTCACCAATTACGTTCAAGGCGGAATTTGCAAAGCAAGAATTCGTTTTGGGGAGAGTTTAGGAGAAGTGAATTCTTCCATTGGTGAAAAAAATGCAACAAACGACCATGGCCCGCGCGATTTGGAAACGGTGATTTGTGCGGTTGCAGACGTTGTGGTCGGGCAAACGGGATTTCGTTTTGTGCGTATCGACTTATTGGAAGAAAAATACGTATACTTTAAAAATATTTACTGTGTAAACCATATCTTTTCTCGAAAGCCTATTTATCTTTATCAAGGCAAAGACGAGCGCATTGCGCAAATCTTTGACGTGGCAAAAAGAACGGTGGATTTATGCTCTTCCGAAGGCTTTATTTGGGACGGTATAAAACGCGATAGATTGATGTGGGTGGGGGATTTAGCCCCCGAAGCAATGGCATTGACTACCATTTACGGCAGATTTCCATTGCTTGAAAAAACCTTGGATTTATCAAAAAAAATAGACCCCTTGCCTAAATATATGAACGGTATTTACACCTATTCTATGTGGTGGATTATCATTCTTGCCGATTATTACAAGGAATTTGGCTGTAAGGATTACGTTCGTAAACATTTGAAGTATTTAGTGAAGCTTGTTGATCAAATGCAAAATTTGGTAGACGAAGAAGGCGAGCTTTGTAAGACGATACGTTACCTTGTGGATTGGCCTACGAAAGACTCGGTGGACGAATTGGTGGGTGTCCGTGCGATTTTCCTTATGGCGATGAACAGCGCAGAGGAATTATTGACGGCGTTTGAGCTTTCCACGAAGTCGGTGCAAGAAATTAGGCAAAGGCTCAACCTACAGCCTATCCGCGCGCAAGAGAAAAAGCAAGTAATTGCCTTAAAGTATTTTGCCACGGGTGAATTGACGGACGAGGAATATGAAAAGTTGATTGATGGCAGGACGAAGGGCTTTTCTACGTTTATGAGCTACTATGTTCTGACGGCAATCGCATCGCGCGATGAAGCGCTTGCTATTGAGCTTATGAAGGAATATTACGGAGCTATGCTGGATCGCGGTGCAACGACGTTTTGGGAAGATTTCCATACGGAATGGCTGGAAGGCTCTGGTAGAATCGATGAAATCGACGAAACGAAAAAGGATATTCACGGCGATTACGGTGCGCATTGCTACGTTGGGTTTAGACACAGCCTTTGCCATGGTTGGTCGGCTGGCGTCGTGAAGTTCATTAAGGAGCATTGTCACGATTAAAACATAATTTGTTTTGTCAATGGAGAAGGTAAAAATGACGCGGTTGGACGCATTTATTAAGCAAGGTTGGATAGAAGCGAGGTCGGTTGCAGGCGAAGAGGATTTGCCTTTACCCTTCCCGTTTGTTCCCCCTTGCGGTACGGGGGATTTTAAAAGACTGTATTATTGGGATACGTATTTTACAAACGTAGGGCTCATTATGGACGGTCACGCCGATTGGGCAAGAGAAAACGTGGACAACCTGCTTTTTGCGCTGGATTATTTTGGCTGCGTTCCCAACTTTACACGTGAAAACGGCGCAACTTTTTGTTCGCAACCGCCCTTGTTAGGTCTTATGATTCAAGACGTGTATGCGGCGATTGGGGATGAGGCTTGGCTTGCAAAAGCGGTTCTTGGCTTGGAAAAAGAATATGCGTTTTGGATGAGCAAACGTATAACGCCGATCGGGCTTAATCAACACGGCACGAATGCGGTAGGTGACCGCGCGGTATTGACATATTATTACAGTTTGGTGATGCATCGTATTGCGATGGACGAAAATGCGTCCGAAGAAGAACAAATCCGCATTGCCACCAACTTGCTTGCCGAAGCGGAAAGCGGGGAAGATTTCACCCCGCGTTACGAAAATCACAATGCGACGGAATACGCGCAAATTGATTTGAACGCGCACCTGTATGGGGTGGAGAGCTTTTTGGCGGACTTTTATCACGGTAAAGATGAGAAAAAATCCGCCTATTATCAAGAACAAAAAGAAAGGCGCTTGGCATTGATTGAAAAGTATTGCTACAATGAAAAAACGGGGATTTACGCCGATTATAATTTTGTGAAAAATAAACGCAACGACATTGTGTGCGCGGCAAGTTTCTTGCCTTATTTTTACGGCTTCGCGCGTAAGGACAGCAGTCCTGCGGCTATTTATGATAAATTGAAAACGAAGGGTGGTGTAGTTTCCTGCGAGGATACGGGGGATAGGCATTATCAATGGGGCTATCCGTA
>JAFVQP010000003.1 GCA_017504735.1 Clostridia bacterium
CGCAAAAATTTCCAAAAGAATTTTTTCTTCTACGTCTACGAGTTCTTTCACCCCTTCGTATGCAATGTTCATAAACGCGCCTTTTTTCGCTACGCCGACGATTTTCTTGATTAAGCTTGCCGTTTCCGCTTCGTCATACAAACGCATAACGGAAGGCTTGAACTTCTGCAACACTTCTTTACTCGCCTTAAACGCAGATGTCATATCTTTGAACAAGAAACCTCTGAAACGTCTAACTTCGGGCTGTTCGTAAATGCGAATTTGTGCTTTTGTAATAACGCCAAGCGTACCTTCCGAGCCGATGAAAATCTGATTTAAATCAGGACCAGCCGCATGTTTGGGCGTTGCGGACGTATTGATGATATCGCCGTTGGGAAGAACAACCTCCATCTGAAGTACCATGTCGTCAATTTTACCATACTTATTAGAAACAACCCCGATACCGCGGTGCGCTAAGAAACCGCCCACCGTCGAACAGGTCAAAGAAGAAGGATAGTGCATGGTTGCATAACCCTTTTCGTTTGCCGCCCATTCGATATGCTTATAAATTGCACCAGTACCGCATTCTATGTACATACTTTCCGTATTGACTTCGAAAATTTTGTTCATACGCTTGGTATCAAGGATAATACCGCCGCAAACGGGAAGCGCGCCCCCTTGTGAACCTGCACCACCACCCCACGTGGTCACGGGAATTTTATAATAATTCGCAATTTTCAACACTTTCGACGTTTCCTGCGCATCCTTAGGCGCAACGATAAAGTCTGCTTCGGGCATTCTTCTGCCACGATCTACCCACATTCTGGAAAGCCAGAAAAAGTCTGCGCTGTGCGTTACTTTATCAATTTCTTTTACCGAGCAATTCTCTCTGCCTACCGCGTCTTCAAGCTCGGTTAAAATTTGCGTAAATAAAAAATCGTTCATATCTACTACTTACTCCTTTGAAAGTCCTTTATTCTTATTCGCTCTATCAATAGCGTTCCACAGGGATCGTTTTACCGCAACCGTTTACACCCTTCATGATTGCATCACGAATGGCCAGAACAGCCAACGTCTCCTTCTTGGCAAACGGTTCTTCGTTTGTTTCAAAGAATTTTACAATGCTTTCCACCAAGCGATAGAATTCCGTTCCTTTTTCAATGTTCCTAAATTCGCAATTCACACTTTCCGTTTCCACGTCCACGGAGAATCCCCAACCGCTATTGGAATAGCTAAGCGTCACCGTTTTATCTGCATATTCCACCACGGTTGTCGATTGTTTTGCGCTGTGGAATACGTGAACCTGTTCTGCCTGTGCGCCGCCTGTCATTTTCACAGCCATCTCGATTTGATGAATGATGTATTCTTCCAAACTGCGCCCCCCGCCTTTAATCATCACATTTTTTACGTTCGTATATCCTGCGATTTCTTCCGCATATCTTAACGCCGACGACGTGAAAATCTTCGTATTGTATTTTTCCGCTATGGCGAAGATTTCTTTTGCCGTTTGTAAATCAGGCGCAAACGTCTTGTCTATATACGTAGTTTTTTTATAAGGCAAAGCCACTTTCGCATATTTTAAATGCGTTTCGGGATTTGCGGGCGCAAGAATTAAAATATTATCGGATTTTTCACAGAGTTCTTCAATGGAATAGCAACGGGTTACGTTATTTTTTGCACACCAGTCATCCGTGAGCATTTTTCCAGGTTGTTCTACTTCCGCATAGGCGTACGTCACTTTATAATCCACGCCAAGTTCTTTGCTGGCTTTCTCAAAAAGTCCCAGATAGGTATTGGAGTGCCATTCGTCGATAAAGTAATCAATAATTCCTATTTTTTTCATTCTTGCACCTCAAAGATATTTTTTCAGTTCAACTACACATTGTTTTTCCGCCGATTCAAACGCAGCCATAACGACGGCAAGAGACGCACGGATGTCTTCATGCGTAACAAATTGCGTCGCTTTGCCTTCAATACTGTCGATAACGTTTTCGTAAAACAGTTCCCAATAAGGCAGATCTTTTCTTACGGGAAGCTCCATTTCCGTCACTTCGCTTTGCGGACGGGGCCACATAGAACGGGAAAGCCCGTTTTCCGTATATACACAGCCTTGCGCCCAGTCCACCGATTTTACGTTTGCACGGACGATTTTACCCGTTCTGCCAAACCAATCATAGACAATCGCCGTACCGTCATCGCCCGAAATATGCCAACGCGCTTCATTGATAAACGTCCAAGAATCGGCTATGATATGCACGCTCAAATTCCCTGGATATTTCAAGTCCAAACGAATGGCATCGTCCACTTCCGGTTGATAAATTTTCTTTAAGTCGGCGTGAACGGAAATGGGATTTCCAAATAATTGTAAAACTTGGTCTATCATGTGTATGCCCCAATCGAACAAAAAGCCGCCGCCCGATGCTTTAACGGTACGCCAATCCCCAGGAATATTTCGATTGCTGAACAAGCGAGAATATACTTGATAAGGTTTCCCAACAAGATTTTGCGCTAAAACGTCTTTGACAATATTATAATCCACGTCCCAACGCCTGTTGAAATGCACAGTGAATAATTTATTATTTCTTTCCGCAGCAGCAAAAATCTCGTCTAATTCCTGCATGTTCATACAAACGGGCTTTTCGCAAACAACGTTTTTTCCGCTGTCTAACGCGCGCACGCAATAGTCCTTATGAAAATTATTCGGCGTCGCCACCAAGACAACATCTACATCGCTTTGCAAGAGTTCTTCTGCTGTTTCGCAAACAATGAAGCCGTCTGCACGCGCCTTTTCTCGTTTTTCAGGATTGATATCGTACACCAGCCCAATGTCCAAGTCCCTAATTCTATCGCGAACGTTTGCTGCGTGCCAGGAACCCATTGTGCCATAGCCGATAATGCCAAGTTTATGTGTCATTTATTTTAACCCCTTTGCTATTTCGTCGATTGTAACGTAACGTTTTTCTTCGCTGGATTTGATAACCGCGTCGATTACCATTTGCGCGCGCAAACCATCGTCGATCGTGGAGGTGAAGTTATCCTTCTTACCATTTGCATAATCGATAAAGGACTGAGATTGATACAAGGACCAAGTTGCGCCGTACTTTTCAGGTGTAGCAACACGCTGCTTGCCCTTTGCTATTTCTTCCTTGCTTCCATAACAAATTTCCAAACCTTCGCCTACGTAGTTGCAGAAACGGATGTAACCCTTTTCGCCATAGATGATAAATTCAACCAACTGTTCTTCCGTCTTTGCACAACGGGAAAGTTCGATATTTGCAGTTGCACCGCTCTTCAAATCCGCCAAGATATTTGCATAGTCGTCCGTCGTTACGGGCGCCCATTCATCGGAATCCAATTTCTGTCTTTCTTTAATGAAGATACCCATATTTGCGGTCAAACCAACAATATCTTCGTTCATCCAGTTCAAGAAATCGATCATGTGCGAGCCAAGATCGCAAAGCACACCCGTACCGCCCAATTCTTTTTGGAAACGCCATTCTAAACGTCTGCCTTCCCAAAGGCCGCTTTCCTTAATACACTTAATATAGCAGTGGTATACTTTACCAACAGCACCGCTGTCGATTACGTCTTTCAAGAATCTCGTCGTGGGCATATGACGCCAGGTAAAGCAAATGAATACGGGCAAGCCTTTTTCTTCTGCCAGCGCACGTACTTCTTCTACTTCTTGGCTGTTTACACCAACGGGTTTTTCAATACTAACGGGAAGCCCCGCGTTCAAAGCGTATTTCGCCTGTTCGCAGTGGAAGCTGTTGGGCGTACAAATATCAACCATATCGCAAAGCCCA
>JAFVQP010000042.1 GCA_017504735.1 Clostridia bacterium
CGCAATAAGACTTGCCCCCGTTTCCTTCAACCGCTGTGGTAAAATCGACATATCCCTACCGTTTAAACGGTCTTTCACATTCCCCCAAACGAAAACTTCACCATCGCTTGACAACCCCACCGTAAAATCGGAAAAACCGTCCATATCCGCCATATGTTTCCTCAATCTGCGAGGCACACGGCGAAGGGAATAAACCGGGGCAACGTTTTGTTGCAGTGGGTCGGTGTAATTGACGTCTAAACGCACAAACAACGGAGCAATAAAGACAAATAAAAACAAAAAAATTAAAAACCACAGGGAAACAACCGCTACTTTTTTACGAAAGAAGTTCTCCTTTAAAAGGCGAGCAGGGCTTTCAATTTTTTCCATACCCGAAAGCCCATTTTTACCGTTAAAAGCACGTTTCAACCAAGAAAAAACCGTTTTCAACGCATACCTGCCCCCGTCAAATATCTTTTTAATGAAATTTTTATCCTGTTTCGATTTCATTCATTTACCCCAAACGAATACGTGGATCTACCAGCCCATAAGCAATATCCACCAGCAAATTCCCTACCAAGGCAAGCAGGATGTAAAACATCTGCATCGCCAAAACAATTTCATTATCCCCTGCCTTTAAGGCATCAAAATACACCTTCCCTATCCCATTGATCCCGAAGATATTTTCCACCATAATTGACCCTGAAAATACCCCTAAAAGCCACCCTATCACAAGCGCAACAATGGGGATTAAGGCATTTCGCCACGCATGGCTTTTTACCACCAATCGTTCACGCAAGCCCTTCGCCCGCGCCGTTCTTACGCAATCGAGGTGTAATGCCTCAATCATCGAAGCGCGGACGTAACGGGTCATACCGCCAAGCGAGCAAAAGGTCATAACGAGCAAAGGCAAGGCAAAATGATACAGCCGATCCACAAATGCACGAAAGCCCGTATAATCCTTCCCCACCGAGCTCATACCTGACACAGGAAAAACCCCAAGCTTTACCGCAAACAGCCAAATAAATAAAATCGCCGTAATAAACACGGGCATACTATACCCGATAATCGTCCCCACTTGTACCGCCAAATCACGCTTACTCCCCTTTTTCGCCGCGCAAAATATCCCCAGCGGCAGGGTAATAGAAAGCGCCGCAACCGTCGCAAATGAATTGAGAAAGAGGGTGTTAAGAAGCGGCTCCTTTACCACTTCAACAACCGCTTTCCCATACACAACCGACGTGCCAAGGTTACCTTGCAAAAAACCGTTATACTCTCCGCTGTAAAAGGGTACGAATCCCAACCAACGGAAATAGCGGGTCAAAAGATTGCCATCTAAGCCATAGCGTCTTTGCCAATACAAATACCGTTCCGCATAGATTAAATTTTTGTTTGCCGCAATCTCCTGCATTGCCATATCCGCCGCTTTATCCACAGGCAACATATTATATACTGCAAACACCAAAAAGGAAAGGAGCAGTAAAACTGCAAGGATATAAAAAATACGTTTTAAAATATATTTTCCCATACATTCCCCTCACTCATCTCATACCTGCCCCCTTCCTTTTGTTTATTTCACGTAAAAATCAGCCTCATCTCGCAAATAATTCGTGCTGTAATTATCAAACATTTCAGGATCAATCGTCCACGCAAAGGATTGGTCATAAACCGCTGAGGTAAACCCTGTTGCAAAGTTCACCGCACCATACCTTGCCTTGGTAAAACCATAGGACGGCATTTGCGCATACTCGCCATAAAGCGCACTGTTCATATCCCCCGAAGCATAGGTGATATACATACCGATTCTTCCCCCTGCATTCGCGTTGTTTTGCCAAGCGGTAATCAATTGGTCAGTGACAGGATTTGGTTGCGTACCCATCCAGTTGATAACAAGCGGCATATAATACTCATCGTTCACTTTTACCGTCTTATACTTTCCGTCCGTCGCCGCAAAAGCAAGGTTATTGTAGGTCAATTCGTACCCCGACAGCTTTTTGTAACGCACGCCTTGACCTTCCACGTATGCGCCGCCCTCGGCATTGTAAATCCAACCGCCGTTCACAAGCTCCGTTTTTGCCTTTTCCACGCTATAGGCGTAAGAATTCAACCGCAAGCGGTCCTTCGTCGCCAAGTACGCTGACGAACCGACGTAATAAGGCGCATGGACAACACTGCCGTAACCGCCCGTAAAGGTTTGTGCGAAATCATCACGGTCAATGGTATGCATCACCGCACGGCGCACTTCGGCAAATTGCGTAGGGCCAAAATCACAACGAAAAGCAAGTTTTCCATATCCTGCGCGGTCGTAGTGATTTTCCTTAAAATTCACACCGTCCACCAACGCAAGCGCGGCGCGCGTTTCCTCTCCGCCCGTTACCCCTGCAAGCACGTCCACTCTACCTTTTTTCAACTGGTCAAGCTGTGTTTCGGAGATAATCCGCACGTAGGAAATCCGTTCGATACTCGCCTTTCCACGGTGATCCCCCTTGTATAAAGGATTGCGTTTTAAGGTGGCAACACGCGATGCCGTATCATAATTTTCCACGTAATAAGGTCCTGAATAAGGGAAGTCTTTTGCGTTTACGTTGGATACGTTTTTGACAATTTCCCCTGCCATCACATAGGACAAAACGCCGTTTTTTTCCGTCTTTTCATAGAACCCTTTTTCCATATATGCACCCTGGCCGTCGTCCTTCAACGCATACCTGCCCCCGTATAATGCCATCGGCTGTGGGGTAAAAGCGCCATAACGCAGGGCGTAATAATAATCGGCATAATCCTTTTTTACCGTTACGGAAAAGGTGTAATCATCCAAAAGCCGCACCCCCGCAAAAGGAACGGGTTCTCCTTCCCCCGTATAAGCGTTAAATGCATCGTAGCCAACAAGGGTAAGCCCTGCGGCATCCCCGCCGCCAGCCTCTTTCATCACTTTGCTACTGCCCACCAAAACGCCAATTAAATAGTTCTCCGCGCGGATGGGCGAACCATCGGAAAATGTCAAATCTTTCGCGATTTCTACCGTAAAAGTTTTCGTCCCATCCTCGTTTTCCACTTCGGTATGAGAAGGCACAATTGCCTCACCTGCCCAACGATAGACCCCACCCATGTCTGTGTTCACGGTGGAATAACCACTCGTCAAGCCCTCTATTGCAAGGTCGGCGGCGCCTGGTGCAGACTTACCAAAACCTGCATTTCGGAACATCCCGGAAAGTTCGGTAATACTACCCAAAATCACCGAGCTATCCCCCGTTACCTTTGCGCCGACAATGGCACTTTCCACGCCCCAATAAGGGTTTGTATTTAAGCGGTCTATCTTTGCATTGTACACGTCGTAATACTGGTTAGAATACAACGGCACTTCGGGTGCAAGATAATTCCACCGTTGCATAAACAACCGCCACCATTCGTTATACACCGCTTCTGCGGTAGCAAACGCCCCCACAGGGCGGGTATTATACACCATCGCCATCGAAAGGAAATCTAAACCAAGCTCGTACTCTCTCCCATCGACCGTTGCATAAGCAAGCCCATCCTTTTCCGTCACCATATCCACGGTAACGTTTTTCCCGATCTCATCATATACCGAACGATAATCTGTCCGCGTTACAACGTCCTCAAAACGTACCTCGTCCTTATTCTTTTTACAACCAACCATAGAGCAAGCCGCCAAAAGCGAAACTGCTGTAAACAATATCTTTCCCTTTCTTTCCATGTCTTCAGTTTGCCCCATCCGCGCCTTTTTATCCGTTTTTTTAAAAAAACTTGACACTCTCTTCATAATATGTTATAATTTAGAAAAGTCTAAAAAAGGGAGGTACTTTATGAGAAAAATTCAAAAAACTATTCTTCCCCTTTCCTTGTGTGTGACGCTCGTTGGGGCATCGGGCTGTTTTGGATTCCGTGAAAAAACGGTATCCGCAAACGAACTGTCTAAGGCTTATACCCGCGCCACAACCGAAGGGGCTTCCGTCACAGACGAATTTAAAAACGGCTTTATGGATTTTTCCTTGACTCTGTTCCGTAACACAATGACGAAGGACGAGAACAACGATTTACTTTCCCCCCTTTCCGCCGCCCTTTGCCTTGCGCTTGTCAATAACGGTGCGAACGGTGAAACGCGCGCGCAATTAGAAACCCTGCTTGGTATGGATACGGACGCGCTGAACCGCACATTGTACGCATATACCTCGAATTTGTACAGCGCGGAAGATTGCGAGCTGAGCCTTGCAAACTCAATTTGGATGAAGGAAAACGCTTTGCAGGTAAAGCCCGAATTTTTACAAACGAATGCCGATTGGTATAACGCGCAGGCGTACGCCGCACCATTTGACCATACCACGGTTGAGGATATCAACAACTGGTGCTACAATAAGACAACGGGCAAAATCAAAAACATGATTCAAGAAATCCCCTCGCTGGCGGTAATGTATCTTCTCAATGCGGTGGATTTTGATGCAAAATGGCAAACCAAATACGAAAGCAAGGATGTGGAAAACGGGGTCTTCCACGGCTACGATGGTAAGGATAGCGACGTGAAAATGCTCCACTCGCAGGAATACCGTTATTTGATGGACGATAACTCGGTTGGGTTCACCAAAGATTACAAGGGGTTTGGGTACAGCTTTATGGCACTCTTACCCGATGAAGGTGTGGATATTTACGAATATATCGATAGCCTGAATGGTGAAAAATGGGCAAATCTTTGGGCAAGCACAAAAGACGGTGTTTATGAATACCGTGAAGTCCACGCACGCATCCCCGAATTTTCGTATGAGATAGAACTTAACCTGAAAGACACCTTGCAAACGTTGGGTGTAACGGATATGTTTGATATGAATAAAGCGGACTTTTCAGGGATTGATGAAAGCCAGCCCCTGTATTGCGACACGGTAAAGCAAAAAGCAATCATTGAGTTGGATAGAAACGGTACGAAGGCAGCAGCAATCACGATGGCAGGTATGAAATGTATGTCCGCCGCCCCTGCGGAACCGTTGTATATCACCTTGGATAGACCGTTTGTGTATGCGATTATTGACAACACGCATAAGCTCCCCATCTTCCTTGGTGCAGTTACGAACCTGTAAAAAATGGCATGAAAAAAGAACGGCAAAATTGCCGTTCTTTTTTATTTTACCAAATCTTTAATCACTTCGCCGGCGATTATTAAACCCACCACCGAGGGTACAAATGCGATACTGCCAGGGACAGGCTTTCCGCTGTCCTCATCCACCACCGACGAGGGCAACGGTTCTTCTTTCGAATACACCACCTTGAGGTGTTCGATGCCACGTTTTTTTAGCTCTCTACGCATCACTCTTGCCAAGGGACAAACGCTCGTTTTCGTGATATCCGTCACCTCAAAAGCGGTAGCGTCCAGCTTATTACCGGCACCCATGGATGAGATGACGGGGGTTTTTGCCGCGTTTGCTTGTTCGACAAGTGCGATTTTACCGCTCACCGTATCAATGGCATCCACCACGTAATCGTACTGGGTAAAATCAAACTGCTCCGCCGTTTCAGGCAGGTAAAAAACGTTGTGCACACGCACGCAAATATCGGGATTGATGTCCTTGGCACGCTCCGCCGCGACCTCGGTTTTTAACCGTCCTACGGTAGAATGCAGGGCAATAATTTGACGGTTGATATTTGATACACTTACCACGTCCTTATCGATAAGGTCAAGCGCGCCCACGCCGCTACGCGCCAACGCCTCTACCACGTAACCGCCGACACCGCCGACACCAAACACCGCCACGCGCGATTTTTTCAGTTTTTCAAGCCCCTCTTGTCCAAGCAAGAGCGCTGTCCTTGAAAATTGCATATCTATTCCCCTTTCCACTCGTTCGGCATGGTTCTATTTGCCTTAAACCAATCGGTATCCTTAAATAAGGTGTTATTATTCGAACAATTTACAGTCACTTCGCCGTCTTTTTTCGTTACCACAATATTGCCGTTTAACGATTGATAGCCCTGCGAATTGCTTGCCACAACCGTCGTTACGTACACTTTGTCGGTGTATTTTGCCACACGATCAACAAAAGCCTGTGCAGGGAAAACGTTTTCGATGTTTGAGGTATATTCGGTACTGCCGCAACAACAGCAAACACACACGATTTCGGGCTGAATCGCCTGTAAAAGCGCATCACTCGTCGCCGTATAACTGCCGTGATGCCCGCCCTTAAACAGCGTACATTGTGGCAAATCATTGTACTGTACAAGATATTCCTCGCCCTTCTTCTCTAAATCCCCCGTAAAGAGAAAATTATCCTCACCGTGGGAAAGTAGCATGCAAACGGAATATTCGTTTTCACCGCCGCCGCCCGAGGTTTTATTTTCATAGAAGTAATTATACAAAATATTCATCGAAATCGTTTGAGCATCGTTGAGATAGTAGCTTTTTTGTCCGCCGTTTGCATTATTCCAGCAATCTAGCGCGCTGTACACCTGCGTACCTTGCGACTCGGCATATGCTACTGCATCCACGTATTCGGAATACAAGGTAGGGTTGCCCTTGTCCGTTGTCAAAGCATAGTCGGTGCGAGCGAACTGTATCAAGGTTTCCACCTCGTAATTGTACAAAATGCCATCCCGTACATTGCCCGATTTTTTACCGATAAAACCCGCTATGTGATCCTCGTGCGTGTGCGTTGCAATTACGTATTCCAATACGCCGTCCGTACAATATTTGTCTATGTAGTTCGAAATTGCCGCCGCGGAATTTTTACGCGAGCCTGCGTCAATCAACACCTCGGTATCCCCCACCTTTATCAAAGTGCAATCCCCCGTGTATTTGTTGCCAAGCTCTAAAAAGTGCACGCTCATTTCATCGTTGACGATAACCTCAGCCGAGCTGTCGCTGTCCAAATCGTCACTAGAATTCAACGAGCTATCCCCATCCAAATCCGTGCTAGAAGAGGTCGAATTTTCACTTAAACTCGTACCTGCCCCCATGCTTTCGCTTATTTCAGGTGGAAGCATGCATCCGCCAAATGCCATACTAACGCACAAGGCAATTGTCATAAGCAATTTCTTTTTCATCAAGTTACTCCCATAAAAAGTTGTGAAACCGCCGCCGAAGGAATACTTCGACGGCGGTTAATTACGTGATTATTCTATCACCAAGCGCCGAATTACATGGATTCGTGAATGGTTCTGGAAATAACGTCATCCTGCTGTTCTTTCGTAAGCTTAATGAAGTTTACTGCATAACCGGAAACACGGATGGTGAGTTGAGGATACTTTTCAGGGTGTGCCTGTGCATCCAAAAGGGTTTCGCGATCGAATACGTTAACGTTGAGGTGATGCCCACCGTCGCCAACGTAACCATCTAACATAGCTACCAAATTGTCTACTCTTTGCGACATAATATTATCTCCTTTATAATTATTGTATTTACAGTCGGCCTGCCTGCGTTACTATACGCAGGCAAAAACCGAACGCATTTGAAAATTAGTCTTCTTTACCAAGAGATGCAGGCATGATGGAGAAGGTGTTGGAAATACCATCACGAGAATATTCGTAAGGCAATTTTGCAACCGATTCCAAAGATGCGAGTGCACCGTTGCTATCTCTACCGTGCATGGGGTTCGCACCAGGAGCAAGAGGCGTACCAGCAAGACGACCGTCAGGCGTCGTACCAGTCTTCTTACCATATACAACGTTGGACGTGATGGTAAGGATGGACGTGGTAGGTACACTTTCACGATAGGTGTAGTGGCTCTTAACCTTGCCCATGAAGGTCTTCAAGATCCATACAGCAAGTTCGTCTGCTCTATCATCGTTGTTACCATATTTAGGGAAATCACCTTCGATACGGAAGTCAACTACGATACCGTCTTCGTTACGAACGGGGTATAC
>JAFVQP010000043.1 GCA_017504735.1 Clostridia bacterium
GTATTTTAATTGACCTTTTAAACCCTGAAAAAATCGTTCTCGGCGGTGTATTTATGCGTTCGCATGCATTGCTTGTGCCTGCCATGAAAAAAGAAATTGAAAAGGAAGCGTTGGGGATTAGCGCGGCGGTTTGCGAAATTGTACCTGCCCAGCTTAGTGAAAATATCGGGGATATTGCGGCGCTTGCGATTGCAAAAGGAGTATAAAATGAAAGACACAACGAAACAAATTTTAGCGGAATTAGTAACGAGATATCCTGCCCTTGCGGATTGTGAAAAGGATATTATGTCTGTATATGAAATTTTACAAAAATGCTTTGCGGATGGGCACCGCTTATATCTTTGTGGGAACGGCGGCAGTGCGTCGGATTGCGAGCATATCGCAGGGGAACTTTTGAAGAGCTTTAAAAAGTGCCGTCCCTTGTCAAACGACCTTTTAAACGGCTTGAAAATACAAGGAGATGGGGGGCAGGTATTGATTGAGAACCTGCAAGGCGGTTTACCTACGGTTTCTCTTTGCGGACATACGGCGTTTTCTACGGCATTCCAAAACGATTGTGACCCGATGTTTGTGTTTGCGCAACAGGTGGGCGTTTGGGGACAAAAAGGCGACGTGCTGTTTACCCTTTCCACTTCGGGTAACTCGAAAAACTGTATCTATGCGGCAACCGTAGCCAAGGCGAAAAACATGTCGGTGGTTGCCCTTTTAGGCGGCAGCGGCGGCGAACTGAAAATACTTGCGGATGCATCGGTTGTTGCTCCTGAAAAGGAAACCTTTAAGGTGCAGGAATTGCACTTGCCCATCTATCATTGTCTTTGCGCTATGTTAGAGGAAGAATTTTTCTAATGGAATGGTATGATTTACCCCGAAAGAATTTTCTTTCGGGGTTGATTTTTTGCTTGAAATATGTTATACTGTTAGAAAAGAGGTAATCGTATGGTAGATTGTATTATTGTAGGAAGCGGTGTCGCTGGGATTTCTGCGGCGTTGACTTTGCAGTCAAATCGAAAAAGCTTTTTGCTTTTTGGCAATAAGGGCTTGAGCGAGAAGATAGAAAAAGCGGAAAAAATCCACAATTATCCGGGGCTTTCCGACGTGTCGGGGAAGGCGTTTGTAGAGTCTTTACAAGCGCAGTTATCTGAGGCGGAAATCGAGGTAAAAGAGGAAAAGGTGGCAGGCGTGTACGCGTTGAAGGATAAATTTATCCTTTTGACACAGGGCGGACAGCAGTATGAAAGCCGCACCGTTATCCTTGCCTGCGGCGTGGAAAGCATCAAACAAATTGACGGGGAAGAAGATTTTTTAGGCCGTGGGGTTAGCTACTGCGCAACCTGCGATGGATTTCTTTACAAGGATAAAACAATTGCGGTTGTTTGTACCACGAAGCGGTTGGAACACGAGATAGGCTACTTGGCGGATTTTGCGAAAAAAGTCTATCTTATCCCCATGTATAAAGGTGTAGAAATCGACCGTGAAAACGTTACGACGATACGGAAAATGCCTGCAAAAATCGAGGGGGGTAAACGGGTGGAAAGCCTTGTCTTTGCGGCGCCGCCGTCAGGTGAAATTCCTGCAATTTTACCCATTGACGGGGTGTTTATGTTGCGTGAAAGCGTTTCTCCTGCGGTATTGGTTGGCGGTTTAGCAACGGAAGATGGACACGTTGCGGTAAACCGTGATATGAGCACCAATCTCAAGGGCTGTTATGCGGCTGGCGATTGTACGGGGCGTCCTTATCAATATGCAAAAGCTGTAGGGGAGGGCAATATTGCTGCGCACAGCGTTAGCGAGTTCCTAAAGTAAAGCCTATAAAGGAGGTAAAAATGGAAAAGCGTAAACGCATTATTTTGCATTCCGATTTGAATAACTTTTTTGCCTCTGTGGAAATTGCTTTAAACCCCGATTTGGCGGGAAAACCGCTGATTGTTTGCGGAGATCCTAAAGAACGGCATGGTATCGTTTTGGCGAAAAACGAAGAGGCGAAAAAGTTTGGGATAAAAACGGCGGAAACGGTGTATTCCGCCTTGAAAAAATGTCCCGACGTGCAAATGGTCGGGTCGCATTTTCACGAATATAAGAGGTATTCGCGCAAGGTTATGGAGATTTATGCTCGATATACCGACAAGATTGAAGAGTGTAGTATTGACGAGTGCGCTTTGGATATGACGGAAAGCACCTTTTTGTTTGGTGACGGCAGGGCGATTGCGGAAAAAATACGCGAAGAGGTCAAGGCGGAGCTTGGCTTGACAGTATCGATTGGTGTTAGCTTTAACAAAGTGTTTGCAAAGCTTGCGTCCGAGATGAAAAAACCTGATGCGGTGACAGAGGTGACGGAAGAAAATTATCGGGATATTGTGTGGAAATTGCCCGTTACGGATTTGCTGTTCGTGGGGAAATCTACTGCGGAAACTTTACACAAAATCGGGGTGCAAACAATCGGGGATTTGGCGTGCGCGGATGAGTCGCTCATTTCTCGTTTTTTGGGAAAACGGGGTAGGCAGTTACGCGTTTACGCCCGTGGCGAAGATGATGAACCTGTCAAATTTGAGAGGAAAAAAGAGGATTTAAAGTCGATTGGGAACTCTACCACTTTACCCAAAGATATTACCGATAGGGAAGAGGTAAAACGTTGGTTTTACGCACTCGCGGAGAGTGTTTGCGGACGGCTTCGTTCGGCGGACGTCGGCAGGGCGAATACGGTACATATTGTTGTGCGGAACGAGCGGCTGGAGGATACTACTTGTCAAATGAAGGTACCGCCTACGGTGCTTTGCGGTGACGTTGCGCAGGCGGCGTATCAGTTGTTTTGTCGGCATTTTCCTCTTGGTACGCGTGTGCGTATGTTGGGGATTACGGTGTCGGGGTTTGATTATCACGTGGAACAAATGAGTTTGGATGCCTTTCTAGAGGGGGATCGGGCGAATTATGAGAAAAAGGAGCGCGCGGAAAACGCAATTGCAAAGCTGCGTGATAAATATGGCTATGCTACGGTGCAACGAGGTTTGGTGTTGCAGGATGAAAAGCTGAACGGCTTGGATATTCGCGGAAAAAAAGAGGAAATGGATGAATAAGCAAAAGAAAACCGCCCATACTGATGGTATCGGCGGAAGGGAAACGTTTCGCTTGGATATAAAAAGGGTTAACCAAAACGTCTTTTTGGTTAACCCTTTATGAATTTACAAAAAAAACTGCGCGATCCTTTGTTGTCGAAATTTACCGAAGCGGAAACGCCGCAGGTGACTACTGCAAAGCTACCTCATGGCACACGCAAAAATCCGCTTAGAGCTGCTACATTCCTGTCCTGACACGGTTCACGGCATTACGTTGCATAAGACCTTACGATCAACATTCCTTACGACGCGCAAACCTTCCATAAACTCCGTCGAGAAAGGCATTCAGCTCTGCTATAGCGGATTGCAGATACAGGGTGCCGCTAACTCCCCACCTACGCGCAGCCTTTATATTATACAACATTTTATTGCCATTTGCAACCGTTTTTACTGTGTTTTTTTGTGTGTTTGGTGAAAGTGTGGGGGAGATTTTGTCAAAATTGCGTTCAGCGATGCATTTTTATGGCGAATACGTTGACAATTTTTTGGGGAAGGGGTATAATAAGTATAATAATGTTGAAAAGAAGAAAGGAGACTAGGTTTATGTCGGAAAATTGTACGCATGATTGTTCTAGCTGTTCGTCAAATTGCGCTTCGCGTAAAAAAGAAAGCTTTTTGAAGGAGCCGCACAAAGATTCTTCGGTGAAGAAGGTAATCGGTGTTGTCAGTGGTAAAGGGGGTGTAGGGAAATCCCTTACCACCTCGCTTTTGGCATCGTTTGCAAATAAAAAGGGTATGTCCGTTGGGATTATGGATGCGGATATCACGGGGCCTTCCATCCCCAAAATGTTTGGGGTGAAGGAACACGCAACGGGTAGCGCGGAGGGGATTGATACGGTTTTATCTCCTTCGGGAATCCAAATGATGTCGATGAATTTGCTTCTTGATGATGAAACCTCGCCTGTGATTTGGCGCGGAATGGTAATTTCCGGTACGGTTATGCAATTTTGGACGGACGTTGTTTGGAAGGATTTGGATTTACTCTTCATTGATATGCCCCCGGGAACGGGCGACGTGCCTTTGACGGTTTTCCAAAGCATTCCCATTGCAGGTATCGTCATTGTGACGACTCCACAGGATTTGGTGAAAATGGTTGTGGAAAAAGCGGTGAATATGGCGAGAATTATGAATATTCCCGTGCTGGGTTTGGTGGAGAATATGAGTTATCTCTCCTGCCCTGACTGTGGTAAAGAAATTGAGGTGTTCGGGGCTAGCAAAGCAAAGGCGATTGCGGCGGAATACGGTATTCCTGCAATCGCGCGTATGCCGCTTGATCCGACGATTTCCACCCTTGCAGATGCGGGGAGAATTGAGGATTACGACGGGGCTGCTTTGGCGGAAGTGTTTGCACAAATTGAAAAGGCTGAACGTAAGTAAATAGTAATAGGGATACGAAAGAAAAATGGGCTATCGGGCGGAAAAGGAGAAAATAGAAAAGGATTTGCGCAAAATCAAAATCATCGTGCTGTGCGTTGTACTGGCTTTGGTGGTTGGGCTTTGCGTCTTTTCTGCGTTTTGTCCGCCTAAAATTTGGAAATATTACGTGAAGAAGCCGAAGGTTGAAAAACGTGAAGATGGTGAGATGCGTATTCACTTTTTGGACGTAGGGCAAGGGGATAGCACGGTGATTGAGTTGCCCGATGGGAAAGTGGCGCTTATTGATGGCGGAAATGCAACCGAGAGGACTGCGGAGATAGTTCTGCGGTATTTGAATGCGTTAAAAATTAAGACAATCGATTACTTGATTGTGACGCATCCTGACACGGACCATTGTGGTTCGTTAAAGCTGGTTGTGCAGCAAAAAGAAATACTCAACGCATACCTGCCTGCCACAAAACCTGAAAATGAGCAAGCTGCATATGCAGGTTTGTACCAAGAATTATTGGAAGAAGATTGTAATTTGGTGTATTCGAAGCGCGGAAAAATATCTGATGAGGATGCCAACTATACTTTATCGTTCTTGTATCCTCGCAGTAAGGATATTGAAGAAGTGGAGTATTACCAAGGAGAATCCTCCGTGCTTTGGTTGGATTATATGGGCACAAGCGCAATCTTTATGGGTGACGCGACGGAAGCAACAGAGGAACTGTTGATGACGGAGGATAGGGTTGACTTGCTTGAGATTTTTGGGGTGGATTTGCAAAGTACGGAGATTTTGAAGGTTGGACATCACGGCAGCGATTCTTCGACTTCGCTTGAATTTTTACAATATTTAAATGTGCACACCGCGGTGATTTCTTGCGGTAAAAATAATCAGTATGGGCATCCGACGGAGAAGGTATTGAACAACGTGGAGAATGTGGGTGCCAACTTGTATCGCACGGATGAAAACGGTACGGTGTATATTTCGGTGAAAGGCGAGGACGGATATTTGGAAGTTCCCACAAAATGAACTGGGCAGGTACGAATTGAATGTAATTTTGGCGGTGAAAAGGGCTTCACCGCCGATTTATTTTATTAAAAATAAAATTTTCGACGGAATAACACACATTTTCACCTCATTTTCATTGTAAAAAATGAAAAAATTTGCTATAATAAAATCGTTAAGTGATTTCGCGATGAGGCACTATGGAAGCAATTAAATTTGACAACGTATATTTTTCCTATGAAAATGGCGAAAGTGAAACCGGCGAGGTGTTTTCCTCTGTCGGTGATTTTGCATTACGAGGGGTGAATTTTAACGTTGAAGAAGGTGAGTTTGTTGCAATTTTAGGACATAACGGCAGCGGTAAATCGACGTTGGCGCGCTTAACCAATGGATTGATTTCCCCGACGTCGGGTAAGATTACAGCGCTTGGGTTGGACGTCGGTGCTGAGGAAAATCTATTCAATATTCGAAAACAGGTAGGGATTGTCTTCCAAAACCCCGACAACCAAACGGTTGCCTCTATTGTGGAGGATGATATTGCCTTTGGCCCTGAAAATATTGGGGTGCCTCGTGAGGAGATTGGGGAACGGATTGACTTTGCCTTGAAGGCGGTGGGGATGGAGTCGTTTCGTCATGCCACGCCTGCGCGATTGTCGGGTGGGCAAAAGCAACGCATCGCTATTGCTGGTGTGCTTGCGCTGAAGCCTCGTGTTATGATTTTGGACGAGTCAACAGCAATGTTGGACCCTCGCGGCAGAAAAGAAGTTATGGACGTAGTGCTACGTTTAAACCGAGAAGAGAGGATTACGGTGATTTTGATTACGCACTTCCCTGAAGAGGCGTTGCTTGCGGATCGCGCGGTGGTAATGCATCAAGGTGAAATTGTTTTACAAGGTTCACCGCAAGAGGTGTTTGCACGTGGGGATGAATTGAAGAAATATTCGCTTGTTATGCCGCGCTCGGTGGAGATCTGCCGCCGTTTGACTGCGGGCGGATTGCCTGTTTCAGATTGCATGGAGGCTGAAGGGATTGCGAAAAACATCCACAATGCAATGCACTCTATTAGTGGGGAAAATATCCAAATGGTGGGGGCAGGTACGTGTTTAATGGCGCCTTCCTATGCGCAGGATGAAGCGGTTGGCAGCGTTTTATGCAAAAACTTATCCTACGTATATAACAAAAAATCGCCCTTTGCAACGCAAGCGTTGAGTGGGGTGGATTTGCAAATTTTCTCGGGAGAATTTTTCGGGATTATCGGCCATACGGGCAGCGGAAAATCTACCTTCGTGCAACATTTAAATGCTTTATTGAAGGTGCCTAGCGCCGAGAAAAAGTATAAAGAAAAGAAAGTGAAAAAGAAATCAAAGAAAAAAGCTCCATCTATGGATAGTGGTACGATGGATATGATTGGAAGTTTTACTGTATTACGTTTTACTGGTTTATTAACAA
>JAFVQP010000044.1 GCA_017504735.1 Clostridia bacterium
CGATTGCCCTACGCAGGTAATATCATCCAAATCCAAATGTTCAAAGAAAGACAACGAGTCAATCGCACGCGAAACGTCCCAAACTCTTTCGCCCATTAAGGTTCTGCCTGTCAAGAGTGCCGTAAGCGCCGTATAATAACAAGGGCAACCCGTACCTTCCACCCTGCCTCTATGCTGTATCGGGGTTTGACGTTCACCCATGCCGCGCTGTTCGATACAAAGCGCCGCATAACCATTTTTTACACCTTCCAACGCAAAATCACTTGTTTCGATAGATTCATCATCACCAGGATATTTGCTGATACCAATCGAAATGTGGAAACCTGCCGAATGCCCCTGCAAGCAAAGAAGCACAGGATATTTTTCCTTACCCGTATCAGGGATAAGCAAATAGCAAGGAAGATAGTTCCCCTTTTCCGTTTCAAAGACGTAACGGTAACGGGTATAACCATCTTGTTTTACCACCTCTTCAACCTCTACCTTGAGTTCACAGGCATTTTGCGCAATCTCTTCCAACCCCAACAATTCGATATATTTATCCTTTATTTTGGCTTTCCATTCGGCATAATCCGCATTTTCATCAAAGGCCAAAACAGGTTTTTTTCTCATCAGGTTTTCATGCAATAAATCGTTGTTAATTTCTCTCATCGTTTTTTACACCTCAATGTTATACTCTGTAAATAATACTTCTTCCCATGCGTTATTTCTCAAGAAGAAGGTTTTCACCTCATATCCGCCAAAGTTTGCCTGTAAAATCGGCAAATTCGCCACACGGATGGTCGCAGACGTTGCCTTGCCATCACACTCGTACGCGCGCACCACGTAACCCGTACCATCTTCCGATTTTTTCACTGCAGATACGATTACATTGTCCGCACTCACCTCAATCCCTTGATACGTCAAGGGTAAAATCCCGTTGTGGTGATTTTCAAGCACCACCGTCAGCGACGTATTCAACGTCAACGCATCCTTAAACAGTTTCGGTTTTTCCTCGGTTGTTGCAGGTAAAATCGCATATGCAAACTCGTGCAAGCCTTGATCGGTATAATTGCTTTCTTCCGTGCGTTTTCTGCCGTGATCGCAATAAATCGGGCTGCGGATAGCCGTCAAAGACAACACGTTATCCTTTGCGGAATAGCTGTATTTGCTATCATTCAACAAGGCAAGCCCATTGCCTTTATCCCCAACCATTGCCCACATCAAGGAAGCCTCTTCCTCGCCGTTGCAAGGTCTTTCTACCGTACCAAAGGGAATTTCATAGATGCTGGTAGGGTTTTCACAAGCCACGGGGAATGCAAACTTTAACATCTTATGCTTTTCATTCCAGTTCAAACATACACGCACACGCACAAATTCCTCGCCTTGGTTTAACGTGTAATATTGCAACAAGGTCGAAGAACCATAAGCCGACGTTACTTTTATAATTTCACGAATTTCGTTCGATTCGATTTTTTCAACCTTTTGCAAAGCAAACTCCCCTATGATTTTATCAAAGTAATTTTTACTATGGCTCCACGTATCGTGTTCGCTTTCATCGATTACCACCGATTTCACTTCACCGCTTAAGGTTTCTTTTGCCGTCTTTTTATTGAAGACCGATTTTAATGCGCCCTGCTTGGTAAATTCCACCGTCAAATGCTCGTTTTCCATACGCAACGGATCGGTTTCCTTGCCGATATATGCGTCCGAAAAGCTAGGACGGTTGAAATAAACACCGCTCGTATAATAATAGGTCGCATACCCCATTGCAGGTACTTTTGCCTTAAAAATTGCGTTGTCACGCTCAAACACAGATTGAGGTTCGGACGGGACGTTGACAAAAGGCACGTCGTTACCATTTACGTCTTTTACCGCCGTAGCGTTGGCGTTAATTTCCACCACTTCTTCCACGTCAAACGGGTGGCTGTTAAACAAGATAATCGGCAAACCGTGCGTTTTGTCCGTGGTGTCAATTTTCCACGAAAGACTTTGCGTGGCGCTGTTCTTTTGCTTTTCCGCCAGCGAAATCGTTTCATAGCCCATATACAAGCTGTTGTCATATGCACTCTTGATACAACAACCGCCCAAAATATCGTGGAACGTCAAGAAATTGAGGTTTTCCCAACCCTGTTGGATGGTTTTTGCATCATACTTTTTACCGATGAGCAAATCCGCCAGCACGGACAACCTTTCCGCCGCCCCAAGCTTGGTTTCCCCTTTACGGAGCAGGGTTTTCACCTCGGAAACCGCGCTGTAACAACCGCTTGCGTGGTGTTGCAATTCCTCATCCACCACCATTAAATCGTGCTCTTTTTCAATCTTTTCAAAATATTCCACAGGATCCGCCATGGTGAGGTGGAATTTCGCGTCCGCATCTTCATTGTACGCCTGAATCATTTGGATATTTTTAATCGTCGGGCCGCCGCCGTGGTTCCCAACGCCGTAATATCCCATAAATTCCTTACCCTTGTAAAACTTTTCACAGTCTTCCAAGTACGCCTTTAAGGTTTCCATATCGTTGAATTGCTTACAATATTCTTGGTTGATACGGAACGCCGTCACACGCGATCCATCGGGAGATTGCCAGGTAAAGACGTTTTCCTGCATGGATTTTTCCCATTCCATCGGACGCATATAAACATAGTATTTCATACCGCTCTTTCTTAAAATCTGCGGCATCATGGCATTGTGCCCAAAGCTATCTACGTTGTAGCCAACCTTGGAGGTTGTACCAAAGTTTTCAAAGAAATATCGCTGTGAATACAGGCTGTTTCTTGCAAAATTTTCGCCGCTGGGCAAGTTGCAATCGGGTTGTACCTTCCAACCGCCCACGATGATAAATCGCCCTTCCGCGATACGTTTTTTCATTTCCTCAAACATATCGGGGTCAAAATCCTCAACCCATTGATACACGGACGAGGAAGAGCAAACGAATTTAAAATCGGGGAATTCGTTCATTCTATCCAGCGCCGAGCGAATGGTTGCCTTTGCTTCACAGCTCCCTTCTTGCCACGACCAAACCCAAGCAGGGTCAAGGTGCGCATTGCCTATCATGAAAATTTCTTGTTTTTTCATATAATCCCTCTTAATTATTTTTACGGAAGGTAACCGTTGCCTTTTCTTCCGTAATTTTATTTACCGTAAAGACGTACGAAACCTTTTTGCCGTTGTCCATTTTTGTCGATGCCGACAAGGAATCATTTTCACCATATACCCAATCGCCATCCGCACTCTTCACAAGCTCGATCAGGTTGTTTTCCGTACCATATTCGTCCGAAGCGTCCGTATTGTTGTATTTCACGTCGTAGTAGGTTTCCCCCTCGACCGTTTCACTGTACAGCGTAGCGTTTACGTGGTACACCAAAATGCCTTCCTCGTCAAAATAACCGCCCTCACCGCTGTTCAAGCCTGTGTTGGTATAATATACCACGACGAAATATTCTTGATATGCCCCAAGCGTATCATCCCAGTTGTTTGCAATAATCACCGCATCGCCCGTTTTTGTAAAGCTGTCCAACGTCAAGGTAACACTGCTTTCCGCCGTAATCAAACGCGCCGAGGTCAACCAACCGTAATTAAACTTGGTGTAAGCGTTATGGTCGCCCATCATCGCATCCATCATATCGTATCCACCCATAGGCTCGTTCTTATAAGCAGTATCGTAATAATCGTCCGCCCCTAAAACGTGCCCAAATTCGTGTATGTACGTGTAAGGGTTCATCGTTGAAGCGCTGTACGTAGGCTCGCCATACGCATCATAGCTTTCCATCAAGAATTTGTACGACGCCCAAAGGTAATCGTTTGCCGAAACCTTGTCATATTCGTAATAATACCCATCGTTATCCGTGTAGATATTCCAATAACGGTACGCCCAATGAAAGTTGCTATCGCTGTCGATATCCAAGGTATTAATCATTATCACCGCGTCAATCATACCGTTATTGTCGGAGTCGAACTCCGCCAAATCCATACGGCTTTCAAGATAAGCAAGCGCTTCGTCCATAATCATTTGGTCGCCGATTTCCGTTTCCTCATCGTAGTAGTCCATCGTCGCGGTTTTATAATAACTGCTCTTGTTTTGAGGTCTAAACCAGCTACTCAGCACTTCAAACTCCAAATCAAGCTTCCCGTAGCTAGAAATGCTGTAATATTCCTTTACCGAATAATAATCGGTTGTACCTGCTACGCCGTTGAAAATCGTATCGATTTTTGCCGTGGTATATCCCTTGCTAGCCGCCGTCACGTCGCTGAATTCCACAGGGATAACCAACACCTTCACCTTACCCGTCGTAGGACAGCCGCCTTGATAATACCCTTGGTCAGTAACGTCTTTCACGTTGGTTGCCTTGGTAAAATCCACCACGCGCACACCCGTACCGTCCTCTACGATATCACCGCTTCCATCGTCGGGCGTTTCCCCGCCGACGTCAGGGTTTTCGTTACCGCCGCCACTCAAGCTCTCCGAATACACGTACACCTCTAAATATTCCTCGCCCTCGTATGTATAATAGCACATA
>JAFVQP010000045.1 GCA_017504735.1 Clostridia bacterium
GTTCGGGTTCGGGTTCGGGTTCGGGTTCAAAATAGAACGGGTCGCCGTAATATGCGATATACCCCGTGCCAATAGAGCCGTCTTCCGAAGAAATGGGGATTACCGTACCGCCCATAAGCGGCGTTGCACCCGCAGGCATATTGTTACTATACCCGCCTCCAATCGTTCTCTCTCTTGTTACCCAATTAAAACGGTCGTAGGTCGAGGATTTTTGACCGTACTGGAAGCGTACCCCCTCGTATACGATACTCGCACTGTTACAATGCTCGTGTCCGACAAAAATCGAGTCGGTTCCGAGTGTTTTCATTTTATTGAATACAACATTGCCAACGTCCCAAGGTCCTTTCGCTATTCTACCAAGATATCCAAAATCCGTATCGTCTGCCGTTTCCATGGTATCCAAGTTCAAAGGATTTTTAAGCTCGGAATTAGAACCGTCCACAAGAAGACCGTTGTATTCGTCGTATTTTTCAAACGCCGTTTTGAAAATAAGCGGCTGTATATGGAACGCAAACGAAATTTTCACGTCTTCGTCCAATGCGTGAATCCTTTCAATTTCTCTGGTAAACCACATTACCTGGTCGGAAGAAAAACCAGCCGACGTTCTCACCTCGTTCGTGCCAGGTTCTGGTATCGTCGCATTACCGTTTTGGTCAATCATCGGCGAACCGCAACCGTTAGAGTCCATCATGTAGAACACACGCAAAAGTTCGCCGTCCTGTTCGATACCCACCGAATAGTTGCCGTTACCCGTAATATCGCCCTGCTTGAACAGGCAATTTTCTGCCGCCTCAAGCTGCGCGCATTGCCAGTCAACACCCATTAAGCTCTCATTGTCGTGGTTACCGAAAACGGGCGCCCAAGGAATATCAAAGCCTTCCATAAAATTGATAAGACTGGTAAGCAACGAACCAGTGGGGTCAAATCTACCGTAGACAACGTCGCCCGTCAAAATAATCAAATCGGGTTGCGTTTCTTCTACCACTTCACGAATATAGCGATAACATTGATTTTCCGCGGTATCACCGTACCATACGACCTGCGTATCCGAAAGCTGCAATACCACGGGGTCTTTCCCACTTTCTACCTCTACGACGAAATCCACCAAATCTTCGTTGGTGAGATAATCCCCGCAAGTGCAATAGTACGCCATACCGTGTTCACCGTCCGTAAGGTCGCCGTATTCGTGTTCTTTTTCCGTTCCGTAGGAATTTCCGCAGGTATCGCATACAGGTTTTTCCCCGCAGTTTGGCGTGCCGCCAGAGTGCGCAGAAAATTGCACCATTTCACCACAAGTACAAAGCAACCAATGCCCCGATTTGTTGGACTTCCACTCGCCGTCCGTAATACAAACGTGTCCCCCTTCGCCACCGTCTTCACCAGAAGAAGTTTCCGAGGAAGATTCCGAAGACGTTTCCGAGGAATTTTCCGAAGAATTTTCCGAGGAGCTTTCTTCGCTACTTACTGAAGAACTGCTTGACGATACGTCGGAGGAACTTTCCGAGGAGGACTCCGAAGATACTTCCGAAGACGTTTCCGAAGAAACTTCTTCGCTACTTACCGAAGAACTGCTTGACGATACGCTACTAGACGAGGTGTTGCTAGAATCGCCGTTGTCTTTCTTTCCTCCGCAAGCAACCGAAAGTGCCAAAGCCATGCCCATCGTTAAAAATGCAAGCATCCATTTTTTGAATTTTTTCATCGTTTTTCTCCTTGCCTTATTGCATTTTTTTCTATTATACCACACGTTCGTTACAATGACAAGAAACCTGCGGTTGTTTTTTATACAAGTTTCAAGTGTAATTATTTTTATATCTTACCATACAATAGACGATTTGTCAATGCTCAAAAATTGCAAATTTATTATCATATATATACTTTTCCCTTAATAATAAATACAACAAAAAA
>JAFVQP010000046.1 GCA_017504735.1 Clostridia bacterium
AACGGAATGATTCTTTGATAGTTTTTAAAGATTATTTTTTGCAATGCAGTATGCACCATAGATACCTGCACGGTTTCCAAGTTTTGCTCCAACTATTTTCAATGGAACAATATCCATAGCAATATACGTTCTATCGTCTACCGCTTTTCGCAAGGGTTCAAACAACATTTCGTTCTCATTTGATATTCCACCGCCGATAACAATCGCTTCTGGGCGAAGTATATTTACAAAATCGGCTATGCCTTCCGATAAATAACCAACGAATTGTTCAATTACCTTTTTCGCGCTTTCATCGCCTTGTCTCGCCGCAGCAAACGCCGTTCTCCCACTCACGTTTTCAATTTTGCCGTCTGCAACTTCCCACATTTTACTGTCGAGATCTTCCACCATTGCATGTCGGGTTTGCTTAATAAGTGCCGTTGTGGACGCATATTTTTCATAACATCCACGCCGGCCGCAAGCACACGGCAAACCGCCTTCTCTAATGGTTATATGTCCTAATTCTGCCCCTGCACAGCGATACCCTTCAATCAGTTTTCCATCAAAGACGATACCACCGCCGATACCCGTTCCTATCGTAAGCAAAATACTACTTTGATATTGTGCAGTCGCCCCAAATTTTGCTTCGCCTAACGCCGCCGCATTAGCGTCATTCGCAACGTACACCTTTTTGCCCGTTAAACCCGATAGTGTCTTAGCAAACGGCACATTATTCCAGTCGTAATTGCTCCAACGTAAAACGTTTCCTTCCTTTCCGTCTACTACCCCAGGCGAGCCAACTCCAATCGCCAAAACACCTGCATAGTCCACACCAATTTTTTCGACGAGAACTCTTGAAAGATTTGCAAGTTTTTTAAGCGTTCCCTCAAAACCATCTGTACTACAAGTAGCAACTTTTTCTTCCGTAAGCAATTCTCCGTCTTCAGAGAATAATCCTCCTTTGGCACTCATACCGCCAAGGTCAAGACCTATAATATATTTCATAATTTATACGCCGCTATACGACGAGAACCCTCCGTCGATGGGAAGAACCACGCCCGTGATAAAGCCCGCCGCTTCGTTGTTGATAAGGAACAAAAGACCGCCTTCAAGCTCTTCCGTCTTACCAAATCTACCCATGGGAGTAGCCGCCAAAATCTTGCCCGTTCTTGCCGTAGGCGTGCCGTCGTCATTCCACAACAGCTTCGCGTTTTGTTGCGTCGAAAAGAAACCAGGCGCAATAGCGTTTACACGGATACCAACCTTCGAGAAATGCACCGCAAGCCATTGTGTGAAGTTAGAAATTGCCGCCTTTGCGCCGCTGTATGCAGGGATTTTTGTAAGGGGCGTGTACGCGTTCATCGAAGAAATGTTGAGAATGTTACAGCCTTCCCTTCCCACCATTTGACGGGCAAACGCCTGCGTGGGAATCAGCGTGCCAAGGAAGTTCAAATTGAACACAAAGCCAACGCCGCTTGCGTCCAAATCAAAGAAGGATTTCGTGTCGGCGTCGATATCGCCAAGCTCAAAATATTCCTTGTCGGTGGTCGCACGGGGATTATTTCCGCCTGCGCCGTTGATGAGAATATCACAAGGCCCAAGGTCGGCCGCAACCGCGTCTGCAACTGCGTAGCAGGTTTCCTTTTCTAAAACGTTGCACTTATACGCCCTTGCAACGCCGCCTTCCGCCACGATTTCTTCTGCATATTTTTGCGCCGCTTCTTCGTTTAAGTCAAGCAACGCAACCTTTGCGCCTGCGCGCGCAACCACCTTTGCAAAATAGCTGCAAAGTACGCCGCCTGCGCCCGTAACAACCCCTACCTTCCCGCTTAAATCGGTATTCAATACGTTTTGTTTCATCTTTTTTACTCCTTTTTCAGTCTATCCAGCATATCCCATACACCAAGCATATACATAATGCCCAAAGCACGGTCGTAAAGCCCGTAGCCAGGACGCACTTTTCCAGGTCCTTCATCCCAAAGGTGCCTACCATGGTCGGGACGAATGTATCCGTTAAAACCACAATCGTGGTATGCTTTCAAGATTTCAAGGATACCCGTATCACCGTCGCAGTCCCTATGACTCGCCTCGCTAAAATCTCCGTTAGGGAAATGTTTTACGTTGCGAATGTGCGCAAAGGCAATTCTATCACAATGCTTTCTTACGATTTCTGCTACGTTGTTGTTGGGGTTGGCATTCAAGCTCCCCGAACAAAGGGTAAGGCAGTTATATTCATCGTCCACCATTTTTAAGAAACGGTCTATACTCGGCTCGTCAACGAGCAGTCTGGGCAAGCCGAAAATATCCCAAGGCGGATCGTCCATGTGGATTGCCATTTTGATGTCGCATTCACGACAAGTAGGCATAATCGCTTCCAAGAAATATTTGAGGTTTTCCCAAAGCTTTTCTTTCGTTACAGGCGCGTATGCCTTGAACAATTCGTCCAATTTTGCC
>JAFVQP010000047.1 GCA_017504735.1 Clostridia bacterium
AAAGCAACCCTTTGCTCGTCGTCCGAAAGGAGCGAATAATTAACGTCCAAGTAAGCTTTTGCAACGTCCAATGCAGGGTAAATACGTTTATAAGCCAACTTTTCATCCAATGCGAGCCCAAAATTCCTAAGAGTACCAAGCTCCGCAGCCAAGTAATCGTCTGCGGGATTCCCGGTTGCTGTTGTTACAGCACCCATAATTGTCAGCGAACCGCCCTTATCTAAGCAACGAGCCGCGCCAAAATATTTTTTCAAATACTGTACCGTTTTACTCTCTAAGCCACAAGACAGCATCTTACCGCCCGAAGAAAGCTCCGTATCGTTATACGCACGCGCTAACGAGTTAAATGAATCTACTAAAAGCAAGACGTCGCGTCCGCTTTCCACCATCGCTTTGGCGCGTTTTAAGGCAAATTCTGCAACGAATACCTGCCTATCCGGCTCATGATCATAGGTCGTATACAACAAATTGTCTTTATCAACTGATTTCCTATATGCGGCAACCGTTTCCGGGGATTGGTCAATCAAAAGTACAATCGTTTCTAAATCTTTATTAAGCTCCTTTGCCGCTTTGGCAATTTCCTGCAATAAATACGTTTTTCCTGCCTTGGGAGCAGACGTAAGCAAGGCGCGTTGCCCTTTCCCAAGCGGTAACGCCCATTGTATAAACTTCAAAGCCGCAGAGGAACAGTACGACTTATCATAAAGATTCACACACTCCGTTGGATAACGCACTTCACCGTCTTGAAAACTGTTTCGTTCTAAAACATTCACGTCAAAACCGTTGACCCTTTCAACGTGTGTTGCCACGTCGTAATTACGCCCCTTGTCGATATTGCAATCCACAACGTCGCCTTCCTGCAAACCGTACTCGTGTATGATTTCCACAGGAACCAATATTTGTCTTTCCGCCTCCGCACAATCCAAAGGCAATAAGAAAGGCACACCGTTTAAGGTTTCTAATTGCCCTGTGTGCACTTTCCTTTTGGAGTTAACGTATTCGGACGCGTTAGGATCCTCAAGCTCCCAAAGCGCGCTTTCGCGTTGTTTCATTTCATTATAACGCTGAATAAACGACTCGTCGGGAGGCAACTCCACTTCCGCGTTGGGATTCGGTACCATAGGAAAAACGATTTGATTGGAGTGAAACAAACGCAATTCCTCAATTGTTTCCACAATCTTGGGATCAAAACGCTTGTTTATAACGGGAGCGCCCAATTTACTGCAAGGCACAGGCGGAACTTCACCTGCCAACACCGAAATGATAGCATCAATCAAATCCTCTTTATTTTTCGTTGTAGGCCGTTCAACACCAACATAACGACCGTAGGAACGCAAATCGCCAATTCCCAACGTAAGCAAATAATTTTTACATTCCAACTTAAATCTCTGCATTGAACTCCTCCTTATTGTTTTCTTTCCATATATAGGATTAATGGCAATTTCGCCAAATTACTCACATCAATATCGAAACTTCCATCGAGAACTTTTTGAACGTCTTTCTTTTCAAATAATTCTAAAAACGGCGTACTATCCGCAATATCCAAACTCCCATCCGTCGGGCGATAATGCATAGGAATTACGATTCGAGGTTTACAACCCTCTACGTATTTCTTGGCTTGCAGCGCATCAATCGTATACGTTCCGCCAATCGGCACAAGCAAAATATCCGCATCAGCTATCTTCTCTATAATATCGTCACGGCACGCTTCGCCCAAATCACCGAAATGGCAAATTTTTATCCCATCCATTTCAATGGTAAACAGAACGTTTTTACCTCTTAATGCGCCTTGTTTATCGTCGTGAAAGCTTTCAAAACCGCTTATTTTTACCCCTTCAAGCTCATAATTCATAGCTTGAGAAACAACGTGTTTTGCTTTCACGGCAGACAAATAGTTATGATCGAAATGTCCATGGCTTACCGTGACAATGTCCGCGGATAAGCCGCTTGGAAGCTCATACCCCACCCGTGTATAGGGATCCGTAATGATTGTGACTCCACTGGAAGAAGTCAACTGAAAACAAGCGTGGCCTAAATACGTAATTTTCATACCTGCTCCTTATCGTTTGCTCGCGCTACTATACGCAAGTTCATCTCTTGTCGCCCTTCCCCCATTAATAAATCGTAATGTAGAATCGCCATAACGGCATTTTCGCGAATGGAATACTCAATCTTGTATGCGTAAACTTGGATTTCCCCTTCATTCCCGCCAATACCGAGCGTTCCAACCGTCATTGCACCTCGTTGCAACGGCAATGCAAGCGAATAATCCCCTTGCCGAATTACTTTTGCCGTTTCCTTATCCAAGACGACTTTGACGCTTGCATTCGGCTCACTATAAAAAAGCTGTGCTCCGCAAACGGATAATTCCATATTCCCCTTACAGGAAAACGAACTTTTTTCACCGTCTACCGTGGTGATTATGGAAATATCACAAGCCTGCATACCAGCCTCCGTTACGCCTTTTTATTTCTTACGCAATTTAATTTGCTCACGAATCAAACGTCCTTCCTTCAACGCTTCGGACAAGCCTTCCTCGTCCTCGTTCTTAATCGCCTTGCGATACACACTCAAGCTTTCAATCAAGCCGTCCAATTCCTCTAATATGTATTCGCGATTGCACATATACAACTGCGTCCACATTTTTTCGTCTACGCCGGCAATACGGGTCATATCTTGAAAACTCCCGCCTGTAAAGCCTTCGTAATTTTCAACCTGCGGACTCTTTACGTATGCGTTAGATACAATATGCGCCAACTGCGAAGTCAATGCTATCTTGCGATCGTGCTCCTCCGCCGTGCATTCAATAATTCTACCGAATCGCATTGCTTTTGCAAGCTCTTTCACCTCGTCAATCGCGCTCTCATCCGTTTCTTTTGCACGAGTAACAATTAAATTTGCCATATAAAAAAGCTCGGAAGACGCCGACGCGATACCTGAAGTTTCCTTTCCTGCCATTGGATGCAAACCGACGTAGCGGTAATTCCGCTCTTCACTATATACCGCCTTTTCAATTTCCGACTTCACGCCGCAAATATCCGCAACCAACGC
>JAFVQP010000048.1 GCA_017504735.1 Clostridia bacterium
AGCAAACTCGAAGGGATTTCTTTCTTGGCGCAGGGTACAATTTACCCCGACATTTTGGAAAGCGACGGCGTAAAAGCGCACCACAACGTAGGCGGTTTGCCCGAAGATATGCAGTTCGAGTTGGTAGAACCCTTGAAATTCCTTTACAAGGACGAAGTTCGCGTGGTAGGCAGTGCATTGGGCTTGCCCGATGGTATGGTTTACCGTCAACCGTTCCCCGGTCCTGGCCTTGGCGTTCGTTGCTTGGGCGCAATCACCCGTGACCGTTTGGAAGCTGTACGCGAATCGGATGCAATTTTGCGTGAAGAGTTTGAAAAGGCAGGTTTGGATACGAAGGTTTGGCAATATTTCACGGCTGTACCCGAATTCCGTTCGGTAGGTGTAAAGGATGGCAAGCGTACCTATGCGTACCCTGTAATTATCCGTGCGGTAAACACGGTGGATGCAATGTCCGCAACGATTGAAGAAATCCCTTATGACGTATTGCACAAGATTACCGCTCGTATCACGACGGAAGTGGAAAACGTAAACCGCGTGTTGTACGATTTGACACCGAAGCCCAGTGGGACGATTGAATGGGAATAACCCTAAGGATTATTTCCATTCTATCAACTATGATCGCCTATGGCGGTAGTGTCAAAAAATTAAACCTTAGCATTATGAGGTTCTTAGAGCTGGCATGTACGAATTAAAGCAAATGTAATCATAATGAATAGCTAAAAGCAAAAAGGACTCGTTTTCGGGTCCTTTTTTTGCACCACTTTGTACGCGCACGCATATAATATAGTATGAGGTTTCCTCAAATACTCAAGAAGGATATTGAAATACTATGTGCAATGTTTGTAATTCGTGGCTTTACGGGCGTGGCGGTTATGGCTACGGCGTGGACCATACGGTGAATACGGTCAATACCTATGGGAACGGTCGAAACTTGTGCGGTTATAATCAACGCATGTGCCGTGACGCTTGCGGAAATATTTTGACACGCAACGTGGATGTTTGTCGCTGTCAACCTCAATGTTGCTGCTGTCCTTGTTATCATCACTGTGGCTGTGGAAATAACGGCGGTAATGGCGGTACGGCAGGAAATAACGGCACGACGGGTGGTAACGGCATTTTCCGTTGTGTTACCTTCTGCGGTTACGGAACGGGGTTTGGCAACGGTACGACACAAACAACGGGCGTGAACGGAACACCGAGAACGTCTTGCGTGGATAACTATTACGCGCGCCAGTACGGCTTGACCTGCGACGGCAATGCAGAATGTGTGTATAATTTTTAACGCGCATTAAAAAATACTTCTGAAGAAAAAAGCGACGGGGAAAACCGTCGCTTTTGTAATTTTTACCGTTTAAAAATTTTACAAAGGTGCATACTCATTGAATGGGAAAATTGCGAGGACTTTACCGATATTTGCGGAAAAAATACGACCTATTGTCGCTAAAAAAATACAGTACGATTGCAGGGACGTTGGTATTCTTTTTGATCATGTCCATCGTGCCGTTGTCTTTTTGGTTGAGCTTATTGATAGGGCGGCTTCCCATTCAAACGGAAGAGGTCTTATCCTTACCAGTATTTGACTCGGTAAAAGATATTCTATTTTACGTGCAAAGAGAAGCGGCTGGCGCAACGACAAGCGCATCCGTCATCTTGATTTTTACTACGTTATATTCCTCGACCAATTTCTTTTATCAAATGCGGAGAAGTGGGGAACTCATTTACGATCATCACCCCGAAGGACAAGGCTTAAAACTGCGTTTAAGCGCGCTTATCCTTTTAATCGTCGTGATGGGTACGGTGATAGGTTTTTTGCTTGTATTTGCTTTGGGGAGTTTTATCTTTTCACGCCTTTTGTCGAAGGCATGGGAAAGGCTGGCCGATTATCTTTTGCTTGGCGGTGTGGCTTTTTTCTTGGCCAAAAAGGCAAAACAAGCTTCCCATGTCTTGAAGGCAGTGCAATTTGAACTTCGCTTTAGTCGGACTTGGAGAACTTGCTCGGTATTTGGAATTGGATAGTAAC
>JAFVQP010000049.1 GCA_017504735.1 Clostridia bacterium
AAATGGTGGAGGCAGGTATCAAAGCAATTTGGAATTTTGCCCCTGCGCCCTTGCGTGCGCCCAAGGACGTCGTCCTCAAAACGGAGGATTTGGCGGCGTCGCTTGCGATGCTCGCAGGGAAGATTTATCACCATACCTAAGGGTGGAAATGTAGAGGCTTACAGCAAAGCCCCTTGTACATAGCGTGGAATTTTTGCGCGAGGAGGGGTTATGTCGGATAAAAATATCAAAACAACGGAAGCGCCGCAGGCAGAAGATATGCTTACGGCGCTTTTATCACGCGTGCGCGCGGCGCAGGCGGAGTATGCAACTTTTACGCAGGAACAGGTGGATGAAATTTTTAAGGCGGCGGCAACGGCGGCGAACGGCGCGAGGATTTCTCTTGCGGAAATGGCGGTTGAGGAAACGGGGATGGGGGTGTTTGAGGACAAAGTGCTGAAAAACCATTACGCCGCGGAATATATCTACAACCGTTACAAGGATGAAAAGACCTGCGGTGTGATCGAACGGGATGAAGCAAGCGGCTACATGAGGATTGCGGAGCCGATTGGGGTTGCGGCGGCGGTGATTCCTACCACCAACCCGACTTCTACCGCCATTTTTAAGGTATTGCTTTGTTTAAAGACACGGAATGGGTTGATTTTATCCCCTCATCCGCGTGCAAAAAAGTGTACGGTGGAAGCGGCGAAAATTCTTTTGCAGGCTGCAATCGAGGCAGGCGCGCCCAAGGACATAATCGGGTGGATTGAACAGCCGTCGGTGGAGTTATCTGCACGTTTGATGCGTGAAGCGGATATCATTTTGGCAACGGGCGGGCCGCAAATGGTGCGCGCCGCATATTCTTCGGGAAAACCTGCCATTGGGGTGGGCGCAGGGAATACGCCTGCCGTTTTCGATAAGAGCTGTGACGTCCGTCTTGCCGTTTCCTCGGTGATACACTCGAAAACCTTTGACAACGGCGTGATTTGCGCATCCGAGCAGGCTGTGGTGGCGGTAAAGGAGATTTACGAGCAAGTAAAGCGTGAATTTATCGCGCAGGGGTGCTACTTTTTAACGGCTGACGAGGCGGAAAAGGTGCGTGCGTTTGCCTTTAAGGATGGGAAGCTCAATGCACAGGTGGTAGGGCAGTCCGCAAAGCGGATTGCGGAGCTTTGTGGCATACAGGTACGAGATGAAATGAAAATTTTGATTGCGGAAGTGGTTTCTACGGGGAAGGATGAACCGCTTGCGGAAGAGAAACTTTCTCCCATTTTGGCAATGTATCAGGCGGAAAGTTTTTTAGATGCTGTGGACAAGGCGGATGCTTTGGTAAAGCTTGGCGGTTTGGGGCACACGGCGACAATTTATATCGACGAGGAAGGGGAAAGAGAGCGTTTGGCACTCTTTAACGAGCGGATGAAGGCATGCCGTATCCTCATCAATACCCCTGCGGCGCAAGGCGGTATCGGGGATTTGTACAACTTCCGTTTGACCCCTTCTCTTACCCTTGGCTGTGGCAGTTGGGGCGGAAACAGCGTGTGTGAAAACGTAGGGGTGGCGCAGCTTATCAACGTAAAGACGGTGGCGGAACGCAGGGAGAATATGTTGTGGTTCCGTGCGCCTGAAAAGGTGTATTTCAAGCGGGGCTGTCTTTCTACGGCTTTGCAGGAACTCTCTACCGTGTATCATCGTAAACGTGCCTTTATCGTCACCGACGACTTTTTATATAAAAACGGCATCGCAAAGAGGGTAATGGACGAGTTGGACGGTTTGGGGATTGACCATACGGAATTTTTCGAAGTCACGCCTGACCCTACCCTTGCCTGCGCGTTGGAAGGGGCAAAGCGGATGCGTGCATTTTCACCCGATATTATCATTGCGGTGGGCGGCGGCTCGCCCATGGATGCGGCAAAAATAATGTGGGTGTTGTACGAACATCCCGAAACAAAATTTGAGGACCTTGCAATGCGGTTTATGGATATTCGTAAGCGTGTTCAGGGCTTCCCGAAGATGGGGCAACGCGCACTTTTTATCGCAATACCGACCACGGCTGGCACGGGGAGTGAAGTGACACCGTTTGCCGTGATTACGGATGAGAGGACGGGGGAGAAGTATCCTCTTGCCGATTACGAATTGATGCCGACGATGGCGATTTGCGACGTGGAGTTGATGTTGGATATCCCGAAAAGGCTGACGGCATACGCAGGGTTTGATGCACTTTCACACGCAATGGAAGCGGTTGCAAGCGTTGTCGCGACCGATTATACAAATGGGTTGGCTTTAGAGGCAATTTATTTGCTCAACGCATACCTGCCTAGGGCATTTGACAAGGGGAGAGGGGATATTTTGGCTCGTGAAAAGGTGGCGAATGCTGCCACCATGGCAGGGATAGCCTTTGCGAATGCCTTTCTCGGCGTTTGCCATTCGATGGCGCATAAGCTGGGGGCAAGGTGGCATTTGCCCCATGGCTTATCCAACGCATTATTACTGGTAGAGGTGATGCGGTTTAACGCCTCGCCCATTCCGCAAAAGATGGGGACTTTTCCGCAATATGCTTATCCCGATTGTTTGGCGCGCTATGCAAGGGTTGCGCGGTATATTGGTTGTGAAGGCGGAAGCGAGGAAGAACTGTTTGAGGCTTTACTTGCAAGGTTAGAGGAAATAAAAGAGAGCCTTGGCATTCCGAAAACGATAAAAGAGGCACTTGGCGACGACGTAAGCGAAGAAGCGTTTTTAGAAAGCGTAGAAAAACTCAGCCGTGATGCATTTGACGATCAATGTACGGGGGCAAACCCTAGATATCCGTTGGTGGAAGAAATCAAAACGTTATACCTGCGCGCTTACTATGGAAAGTAAGTGTTTCACGAAAATTGTATGTGCAAAATGCAGGGTTGCGCATATATACAAGGGAGCACTTTGCTCCCTTTTCCTTATTTTAATAAGGAAATTTTATAAAAACATGTTTTTTTTGCGCTAGGGGCTTGATTTGATGAAGAAAAAATGCTATAATAAGCTAAGCAATACGATGTATTGTTAAGTTATTGTCAATATAGAGAATTTAAAAGATGGCTGAAAAGAAAAAGAAAAAACAAAAATGGATGAAGTTCCGCCACCGTGTGGTTTGGGGACTTGCATATTGTGTACTGTATCCTTACACTCGTATCAAATATCGTGTAAAAATTAAAAAGTACAAGGAAAAGAAAAAGCGTCCGTTGGTGGTGCTGTTTAACCATCAAACTGCTCTTGACCAATTTATCATAGGGTCGGGATTGCGCGGACCTGTATATTTTGTGGCGAGTGAGGACTTGTTCTCGAATGGTAAGGTGTCGAGGCTGTTAGAATGGGCGATTGCACCCATTCCCATCAAAAAGCAGGCTACGGACGCACGCGCAGTGCTGAATTGTATGCGTGTAATGAAGGAAGGGGGTACGATTGCGCTTTCCCCCGAAGGAAACCGCACGTTTAGCGGTAAGACGGAGTACATAAAACCTGCTATCGTTGGGTTGGTCCGTACCTTAAAAGCACCATTGGTGCTTTACCGCATCGAAGGAGGTTACGGGGTACATCCTCGTTGGAGCGACGTGATCCGCAGGGGTAAAATCCGTGCCTACGCATACAAGGTGGTTGAACCGGAAGAATATAAGGCAATGTCGGACGAAGAATTGTACAAGCTGATTTTGGAGGCTTTGTACGTCAACGAGGGCTGTGAGGATAACTTGTACAAGAAAAAACGCCTTGCGGAGTATATTGAGCGTGCCTACTACGTTTGCCCTGACTGCGGTTTGAGTGAGTTTGTCAGTGATAAGGACACTTTTACTTGTAAAAAATGCGGTAAAACGGTAAAATACGGCGTGGATAAGACGTTGCAAGGGGTAAATTGCGAGTGGCCTTTCCGTTTCACCACCGAATGGTACGATTACCAAAGTGATTTTATCAACGGTTTGGACTTGGTTGCGCGTGCGGATGAATTGCTTTATACGGATAGGGCAAAATTTTCCGAGGTAAAACTTTACGACAATAAATATCCTATTTCGAATGATGCTGAGGTGCGCTTGTACGGCGGTAAAATCGTTGTAGAAGCGGCGGGGGATACCTATGATTTTTCCTTTGATAAGGTTTCTACTGTATCCGTGCTTGGGAAAAATAAGGTGAATATTTATCACGAGGGGAAATTGTATCAGTTGAAAGGCGACGCACGTTTTAACGGCGTGAAATTTGTACAGCTTTGCTATCGGTATAAAAATATTTGCAAAGGTCAAGAAGACGACGGGTATTTGGGGCTTTAACCCTAAATCACTTTAGAAAAGAGGTGGCTTATGAGTTTTAATGATTTCGAGGTCTGGGGGAGTTTAAACGTTGTTGCCGTATTATTGGTAACTTTGTTGATTTCCAACGGATTAAAACGGTCGGTTAAATTTTTGCGTAATTCCTTAATCCCGACCTCTGTTTTGGGGGGATTACTTCTATTGGGGATTGCAGCAATTTATAAGGCAATCACGGGTAGATTGATGTTTAACGAGCCGTTCTTCGGCGGTGACGGTATGTCAAAGATGGAAGTGATTACTTACCACGCATTGGCGCTTGGCTTTATTGCCAGCACGCTGAAATCGTCCGAGAAGAAAATGACCAAACAACGCAGCGCAGAGGTGTTCAATACGGGTGTAACCACGGTTGCGACCTATCTTTTGCAAGGTGTCTTGGGGCTGGGCTTTACAATACTTGTTGTTTTGCTTGGAAAAGAGTTCTTTGAGGCGGCGGGGATTTTGTTACCCTTTGGCTTTGGTCAAGGACCTGGGCAGGCATTGAACTTTGGCTACATGTACGAGGGGCATGGGTTCTTCGGCGGTAGGGCATTTGGCTTGACCATTGCAGGGCTTGGGTTCTTAAGCGCAAGCTTTGGCGGCATCTTGCACTTGACAATTTTGAGAAAGAAAGGCAGGGTGCGCTTTTCGGAAGAAAAGGACGAGATTTTGTCGGGAGACGAAGTGCAACCGAGAGGGGAAATCCCGATGAATGGCGGCTTGGATAAATTGACGGTGCAAATCGGGTTTATCATCGGTACGTACATATTGGCATTTTTGGTGATGTATGGCTTGAGCCTCTTGTTTAATCCTGAAAGCAATATGATTGATACGATTTTCGGGTTCAACTTCCTCATTGGTGTATTGATGGCGACCTTGGTAAAGGCGGTTTTGAAACTCTGCAGAAAGAAAAATATTATAAAAAGACAGTATTTGAATAACTTTTTGTTAGAGCGCAGCAGTAACTTTTTCTTTGATATCATGGTTATCGCATCTATCGCGGCAATTCAGTTGGACTTGATGAAGAGTTACTGGGGCGTGATGGCAGTTCTTGCGGTTGTGGGTATGGCTAGCACCTATTTGTACAACTATTTTGTGGCGAAAAAGTTGTTTTCTGCGTACCAAGACGAACAATTTTTGGCGATGTACGGTATGTTGACGGGTACGGCTTCGACGGGTATGATTTTGCTTCGTGAAATCGATCCCGACTTTAAAACCCCCGTTGCGGATAACCTTGTCTATCAAAACTTCCCTGCAATTGCGTTTGGGTTCCCGTTGATGTTGATGGCAAATATGGCGCCTACGCAACCGTATTTGGTGCTTGGATTGTTGGCTGGGTTCTTTGTGGTAATGAATATCATATTGTTCCGTGCGCAGATTTTTAAAAAGAAAAAAGCCGTGGAAGAGACAGCGGATAACGAACAAAAATAAGAGATAAAAAAATAAGCATATCCATCGAGGGATATGCTTATTTTTTTGTTCATTTTACAAAGATACGGATACCATGTCCGCGTTGAAATTAATTTTCCGTTTTTTCATCAACCGTTGCGGGTGCTGTTTTTTCCTTTTTACTCGGTTTGATATGATGAAGCCAACCGCGTTCTTTTGCGTGTTCGTGACGGGCGCTGACTGCACCTTCGGGATCGATGTCGCCTGCTTTTGTCAAGGCAATCTTCGTAAGCATAGGACCTACTAATTCGTAAATAAGTACTGCAAAGAGCGTGATGCTAGAAATCAAGGAACCGAGCTCTAACCCAAGCGCCTGTGATTTCATTGCCATACCAAGGGCAACGCCTGCCTGGGGCAACAACGTGATACCGAGATATTTCACGATATTGTTGTCGCAACCCGACATTTTTGCGCTGAGGAATGCGCCCGAATATTTCCCTGCCGAACGGCTAAGGATATATACAACGCCGATAAGGACGACCATAACGTCGGTGAATACGGAGAGTTCTAATTCCGCACCGCTCAACACGAAGAAGAGAACGAAAAGGGGAGCTGTCCATCTATCCACACGTTCCATAAGTTCTTCCGAGAAATCACAAATGTTACAAAATACAGTACCGAGCATCATACAAACGAGCAAGGACGAGAAACCGATGTGGATACCGCCCACGTTGAATTTTAACATGGAAAGCGCAATCGTCATAAATACGAAGGCGATGGATACGGACAAACGCTTGGAACGGGAATGGAAGAAACGTTCGCAGAAGTGGAACAAAAGCCCCATGATTGCGCCCAAGAGAAGGGACCCGACTACTTCCAAAATGGGTTCCGCCAAAACGGAGATAAGGTCTACGTTGCCTGCCCCAATGGCTTTTGCTACGCCGAAGGAGATGGCAAAGAGTACCAAACCAACTGCGTCATCCAAAGCAACTACGGGCAAAAGAATGTCGGTTACGGGACCTTTTGCTTTGTACTGCTTTACAACCATCAAGGTTGCGGCGGGTGCGGTTGCGGATGCGATGGCACCGAGTACGATTGCTGCTTCTAAGGGAAGCTTTTCAGGCATTGCAAGGTGTAATAAAAGCAATGCCGCGTCTACCAAAAGTGTGGTTGCAACCGCCTGGAAGATACCGACGATTGTTGCTTGTTTGCCGATTTTCTTTAACTGATTAAGGCGGAATTCATTGCCGATGGAGAAGGCGATAAACCCAAGCGCAACGTCGCAAAGGATGGAATATTTTTCTAAATCGTGCATAGAAACAAATCCAAGACCTTTGACACCAAATGCACCGAGACAGTAAGGACCGACTAAAATACCAGCCACAAGGTATGCGGTTACCGCAGGAAGTTTTGCAAGCTTTGCCAAACGGGATAACAGCAACCCTGCAAGCAGGGATATGGAAATGCTTAATAATGCTTCCATAATTTATATACTCCTTTTTGTATTGCTTTTGTGTTTTTGTTAAGGCATTTCGTTAAGCCGACAAACATTATACTACTTTCAAATGGGAAATGCAATCGAAATAATGCGAAAAAATGAAACTTTTATATAAAAATATATATGGTAGGCAATGTTGATTGAATCGGCTTATAAAAATGTGTTCTTTTTTCTTGTAATTCATTGACTTTGAATGGCAAAAAGTGGTAATATATAGGTATGGAAAATTTACAGCAGGGTACGCCCGAAACAATAGAAAATAATACCCCAACGTTTTGGAAAAAAATAAGCGCGTTTTTTGATAAATATTATGCGTTGTTTTTTGCCCCCATTTTGGTGGGGTGTTTGTATATGACGGTATTGGCAATGAGTGGAGTTGCACCGTTTGGGGATAAATATACGGCGGCAAGTTACGACTTGTCTGCGCAAATTTGCCCGTTTATCGAACATCTTTTCGACGTGTTTCAAGGCAAATCAACCTTAACCTATTCCTATGCGATTGTAGGCGGTGCGGACGTGACGGGTACGTTTTTGTATTTCTTTATCAGCCCGTTCAGTTTCTTGTTTTTGATATTTGGTGACGGTAAGGTTGCGCACGCAAGCAGTATCGTGATGCTGTGTAAGCTGATGGCCATCGCCTTTTCGGGGGCATGGTTTGCAAAGACGCAGTTTAAGCATATCCCCGATTATATTTGTGTAATTGTCGGCGGTGTATATGCTTATTGCGGATATATGTTTGTGGCGAACACCTATATCAACTGGATGGATTTTATCATCTATATGCCGTTTTGTGCGGCGGCGTTTCGGCATTTTGTCAAAACGGATAAATTTTTACCCTTCTCCATCTTGGTTGGCTGTTGTATCTATACCTGTTTTTCAATTGCTTGTTTTTCCTTGTTTACCGTATTTCCTGCGCTTGTTGCATATGCTTTAATTTGTGTGGAAAAGGAGCGTAAAAACCATTTCATCGCATACCTGGCCCTGTCGTTTGTGGTTGCAATCCTGATTGCATTGCCTATTTTGGCGCCTGCGCTCGGCGCCTATATGCGTGGTGCGCGCGGGGGTGAATTGTTTGAAAACGTATGGAAAGGTTTTGCGGTTTCTTCCGATGGAACGATTGGGGCATTTGACAATTCGTCAACGTTTATCGAATCTTACACAGAATCTTTGTATCGAAAGTGGTCGTATATCATTTGTGACTCGGTATTCGTAGCGTTGACTTTTTTCTGGTTTATCCGCACGGGGCTGAAGGATAAGTTTGCAAAGTTTATGTTGGTGGCGGCGGTGCTGACTTTACTGCCTCTCATCGTAGATGAGTCGATGAACTTGCTCAATATGGGTTCGTATATGTCTTACGCCTTGCGCTTTGGGTTTTTGAATGCATTATACTTTCTTGGCGGGGCTTGTCTTGCTTTGGACGGTTGGTGTTACGATAAGGCTTGCGCCTATGATGGCAGATCCTTATATGAAGACGTAAAAGCGGTTGACAAGGCGGATGAAAAAACCGCTGTATCCGTCGAAAAAAATGAAAATGAAGGGGGCATGTACGAGAACATTACAAAAACTGTCTCCATAAAAGCAAAAGAAGGTGTGGCTTTAAAGAGAAAAATTCCTTCCTATATATGTATGGGCGTGTTGGTAGCGTTGGCGTTGTTCTCGATGGCAATTATTGCGTTACTTTGCTTAAATGGTGGGTTGAAAGCCTTTTGGGGTATTTTTATTAAGAACCAAGAAACGTTGGATAGTTTAAACGGCTTCTCTTCGAGGTTTGCCCATTCGTTGGGCGGTGCGGAAGCGTTGGTAATTCCGTTTGTATTGGTGGTTGTAGTGACGGCAATAGGGTGCTGTATGGCGGCACTCCGCAAGGTCAGCCCGCGTTTCCTTTCCTTTATACTGATTGGTATTGTAGGCGTGCAGGTTGTCTTTTTAAACTGCCATTTGGTGACGGGGAATGCTTCTACTCAACACGTGAAGGTGGGGCATTACCAAGAAATTTCCGCGATATTAAACGAGCGTGAAGAGAAGTATTTCCGTGTGAAAGACGTCAACGATAAATTGACGGCGTGCGTGCCATTTTCGGGCAATGCAAATTCCTTCAGCGTATTTTCCTCAGTAATCGACAAAGATAACTTTGCGACCTATCAGCTGTTTGGATATCTTGGCAATGGTAAAAACAGCTTTAAGAGCGGACACAATACGAGTAAGAGCAACCGTAGCGATGAGTTTGGCGATGCCTTTATGGGGTATAAGTATTTCCTTTGTTACGTGAATCCCAGCAGTTCAAAAACCGCAGAAGAGCAGTTAACAACGGTCGAGAAGAATAAACCTTATCTTCAAAAAGTGACGGAACTCAACGATAAGGGAGAGACGGTGCATCTCAAGCGTGGGGATTTTTACGTGTATGAAAATACGATTGTTTTCCCGATGGGCTTCCGTGTGAGTGGCGATCCCTATCGCTTTGTCAGCGCAAATACCAACAACCGTACGAACCGTAAGAAAAACCAGGCGGCATTGTACGAATATTTGCGCGGTGAAAACCTGGTTCGGTTTACAAATAACGAATTTGTGACGATAAAATCGGCGACGGAGCTGTCGGAATATCTTTGGGATAAGGCGGCGGACGTTGAGGTGAGCGCAGGGCAGATTACTGCGCGCGTGACGGCGGAAAAAGGGGAACATTTACTCTTAAATTTCGTTGCATCCAAAGGATACAAGGTGACGGTCAACGGAAAACCTGCCGAGCTGTTAGACAACGATTTAAAATTCCTTTCCGTTGCGCTTGAGGAAGGGGAAAACGAGGTGGTATTCACCTATTCCTCGCCCTACGTGAAGTATGCGGCGGTGGGATTTGGCGGCGGCGCTTTGGCGCTTGTGCTGTTGTGGCTGATTATAAAAAAGACCAAGCTTGTACAACGCTTGGAAGGTGTAATCGCTTGGGCTGGTATCGTGGTTGCGGTGACGGTAGTTGCATTCTTTATGTTGTATCCTACCTGTGTGTTTATCGTGAAACTTTTTTACCTTATATTATAAATTTTGACATTTTCCATTAAAAAAACACCGTTTTTTGACGGTGTTTTTTTGGTTTATTCAATATTCATGGTCATCAGCTCTTGCAAGCTAGTAATCCCTTTAAATACAAGATTTTTGCATGAGGTCCAAAGGGTAACCATACCGTTTTCCTTGGCAATTTCACGCAATTTTTCCAGGTTCTTTTCCGTTACGATGGCGTTACGCATATTGTCGTTTACGTACATCATTTCGTGGACGGCAATTCGTCCCTTGTAGCCCGTACCGTTACAGAATTGACAACCCTGCGGGCGGAACAAACCAATCGGTTCTTCAAGACCCAAAATTTCCATTTCTTTTGGTGTTGTTTTCGATTTCTTCTTGCAGGCAGGGCAAAGTCGTTTTACCAAACGCTGTGCAATTACACCGACGAGGGAGTCAGCTACGAGGTAGTCGTCTACACCCATATCCTGCAAACGGGTGATACTGCCTGGTGCGTCGTTGGTATGCAAGGTGCTAAATACAAGGTGTCCCGTGATGGCGGCGCGTACGGCAATTTCCGCCGTTTCCTCGTCACGCATTTCCCCGACCATGATGATGTCAGGGTCTTGACGGAGAATGGATCGAAGCGCCACTGCAAAGGTCATATTTGCTTTCACGTTTACCTGCGTTTGGTTGATGCCCGCCATCATATATTCGACAGGGTCTTCAACCGTAACGATGTTTACGTTCGGTTTGTTGATTTCCTTTAAGAAGGAATACAGTGTGGTGGACTTACCGCAACCCGTAGGCCCCGTCAAAAGGATGATACCGTGGGGGCGGGAAAGCATTTTGTCCAAGATTTCGTTTTCCGATTCGGTAAAGCCCAAATCCTCACGAGTAAAGCGGAAGGACGAACGGTCAAGGACACGGATAACGAACTTTTCGCCGAACATAGTGGGCAGGGAAGATATACGGAAGTCGTATTCCTTACCGCCGATAACAAGGTTAATACGCCCGTCTTGAGGGATACGGCGTTCGGCAATGTCCATGCCCGCCATAATCTTGATACGCGCGCTGATGGCGGAGTAGGACGCAGTAGGGAACTCTCCACGTTCCTGCAGGTCGCCGTCGATACGATAACGCACTTTTACCGTCTTTTCGAAAGGCTCAATGTGAATATCGCTGGCGCGGTAGGGGATTGCTTCCTTGATGATGGAGTCCACCAAACGTACCGAAGGGTTGTTGACTACTTCACCCTCTAACACCTCGTTTTCCTTTTCCGCTTCCTTGGCAAACAATGCCGCGTCGCCCTCGTCGTTCAAGTCGTCGAGCGCAGCCGTCGTGGATAATACCGCCGCAATGGAGTCGATGTATCGTTCAATCTGTAAAGGCGGAACGAGAACGTAGTCCACGGGGCAAATCAACTGCGAGGAGATTGAGGAAAGTGCGTTACAATCCAAGGGGTTGCCCGTAGCAAGCAACACCGTACCATCCGATTTTTTCCAAACAGGGATAATTTTGTTGCGTTTCATAAACGCAAACGAGAACAGGTCAAAAAGGGATTTATCGATGTCGAGCATGTCGATTTCGACGTACGGCATACAGTAAAAATCACCCAAAACCGCCATTTCCTTGGTGTCGGTGACAAGTTCTTTGGTTAACATATAATCACGTACGTTTACGTGCAAACGTGCGCAATCCTCCAAGATTTTATCCTGCTGTTTTTTCTTGATAACCTTTTTGTAGGTATAAAATTGTATTAGCTCTTTATTGATATCCATTAAAAAAATCCTTTAAAGCTGGGTCATAATTGAAAGCATGGGCGAATAAACGGCAAGGAAAAGCGTACCGATGGTCGCACCCATAATTAACAACATAACGGGTTGAATTTTTGCCGTTAAATTATTCAGCGAGCGTTCTACTTGATCGTCAAAATACTTGTAAGTACGGCACATTACTTCGTTTAAAGCAGCGGTTTGTTCCCCAACGGAGACCATTTGGGTCAAAAGAGTGGGGAAGAAATGGAAATGTTCCAATGCTTCTGTCAAGCTGGTACCTTGTTGTACCTCGCTGCATACGTTTTTAAAGCGTTTTTGCAGGTAGCGATTCCCTAAAATCAAATACACGGCATCCAAGGTATCCGCTAAGTTCATACCGCTAGAGAGTAGAATGGAAAACGCGCGGGCAAAACGTGCCGTTACAAGGTCTATTTGAACCCGTCCAACAAATGGACAGTGTACTTTAAAGACGTCGAAAGCGTATTTGCCAGGTCGGGTTTGCATGAAAATCATCATAAGACCGATAACGCCGAGCGTTACAAGCAAAAGCACCTTCCAGTTTGCCGTGATAAAGTCGGAAATGTCGTAAACTGTCTTGGTAAACCCTTCGATTTCCACCTCTAGTTTACTCATCGTGTCTTTGAAGGTGGGGACAACGAATACCAGCATCAGGATTACGACGGCAACCGTCATCAGCATAAGCATTAAGGGGTAGGAGAGGGCGCTTTTCGCTTTCGCTTTGATTTTTGCGTCCGATTCGTAGTAGTCGGCAAGCGACTCGAACACTTCGCTCAGCTTACCGCTTCGTTCTCCAACGTGCACCATACTACGGAAAAAGTTGGGAAACACCTTCGAGTGTTTGTCAAAGGCGGCGGACAACATTGCCCCACCACGGACATCTTCGTAAATGGAATCCAAAACGGATTTTAAATAAGCGGAATAGGGCTGTTTTTTCAGGTTTTCCAAACAACCTGCAAGTGGAATCCCCGCCGTGACCATAATGGCGAATTGACGGCAAAAGCTCGTCAATTCCTTCAGCTGGATTTTTCCCGTACCTGCTGTGATAGCGTTAGGCTTGACTTCTTTTTCCACGCTAGAGGAAACGAGATAGAGGTTCTTTTTCGCAAGCTCTGCGGCGAGTTCTTTCTCGTCGTTGGCGATAAATTTACCCTGTACCTTTTGTTTTTGCGCGTTCATCGCGACGTATTTATAAACCGGCAATGCTTTTGCCTCCTTTTAAGAAAAGTTACAATCCAAATAAAGACAGATATGCGGTGATAATGCTTGCGCCGAACATCATTGCCACCCAAAATCCCGTGCAAAGGAAGGGTGCGAAGGGGTATTCCTTGGCAGAAACCTCGTTTTCACCCGATTCTTCCTCGGTGGGGGTGGAAGTTTCCTCGCCTTGCGCAGAAGATGCGCGGCGGCTGGCAATCAAGAGGATTACGCACGCCGACAAGGAGGCAATTACGATGGCAAGCAACAGGCGTTCCCAGCCGAGAAGCAAACCAACGGCGCCCGTCAGCTTTATATCACCGCCACCAAGCGCGTCCTTTTTAAAGCCGTAGTAGAACAAGGCGTGTATCCCATACAGGAATACAAAACCGACTGCACCTCCGATGAGGTGGGAAAGCCAGCCGTAGTAGGGGTCAAAAAACATCGATACAACGCCCAAAACCGCAAGCATAATTACAAAACGGTCAAAGACCAACATATGCTCTAAATCGATGAAAAACACGCAAATAAGCAGTGAAGTCGCAAGGGCGGTGAGGACCGCAAAAACCTTGCTATCATCCCAAAACAGCCACACCGATGCGAGCCACGCCAACATATTGGCAAGTTCTACCGCCGTGTAGCGGAAGGGAATGTGCTGTTTACAGTTTCGGCACTTACCGCCGAGGAAAATATAGGACAAAACGGGGATATTATCCGACCATTTCAGTTGATATTTGCATTGAGGGCAGTGAGAATCGGGTTTTGCGAGGCTCATACCAAGCGGAACGCGGTAAATCACCACGTTGAGGAAGCTGCCTACGCAGACACCCAAGAGTCCTGCCAAAATCAGGGCGACAATTTTGTAATATTCTTCCATAATTCACCTTAAAACTTCGCCGAGGGTTGCCAGTTGTTACCGTACAAGCCCCCAAACAGCTCTAAATTCTGCGCCAAATCCTCATTTTCGTCCGCAAGGTCAAAACGCATGAAGGGCAAACCGTTTTCCACCTCTTCTACGTTGGTTGCATCGATGACGAATTGCAAGGTCTTGGGCAAGTTTACGCAAACAAACTTCGGTGTGCCAAGATCCACCAGCTTTTTGTTGGTTTGGATCAGGCTGAGCGCCCATTTTACAAACACACGGAAGTTCTCCTTCGCGATATCCTCGTTTGTTTCAGGGATAGGGCGTTGCATAAAGAGAGGCAACTTTCTAGGCGTTTTCTTCGCCATAACCTTTGCCTTGGGGGCGGAGTTTGTTTCCTCGCCTTCGGCGTTTTCATTTGTTTCGTCGTCCTCGTTTTCCTTGTTCAATTTCACCATCTCATCCAAGCTAAGGCTTTCACCGATGGTTTCGCCATCCAAGACGGAAAGCTTTTTCGCCTTGGCGCGTTCCTGTGCATTTAACACGGTCAACTCAGCCATGGTATGGTCGAATAGCATATCTTCCTGCACGTATTTGGGTTTTGAGAGGAACTCAAGCCCGAAGGGTAAGGTGTAAAAACCAACCGCCTTGCCCTGCGCCACGAAGATGAAACGGGTGTAAATGTCTTTGAGGTCAATGAACATATAGCTCTCGTTTTTCCACTTTGGATTGAGGGTGGAAAGGGCGGTAACGGTGGAAGCGGAAGCGTAGGTCAACACGTCCGCCAACATTTTATTCTCCGAACAAGCCGCATACAACGCCTTGAGCACCTCGTCTTGAATAGCCGTCGTGCTGTAGGTGCAGTAACGTCTATTTTTTTGCGCCTGGAAGGTGCGAATGGTGAGGTTGTCGTGGTTGAGGTAAATTTCCCCAAGCTTCGCATCAAGCGCATTTTGCAGGAGCTTTTGCGAGCGGAGCATAGGCAAATTGATGTTGTCGAGCGCCACAACGTCGTCGGGTACAACGAATGCGATTTTTCGAATTTCTTCTGACGTTTCATTTTCGACGAACTTTGCAAAGGCTTCGGTCAATTTCTTATAGAAATCCTCGTTAAAAGGCGCGCCTGCGTAGCTATTTATGCTATGTTCGACCGATTCGACGTTGTCACCGAGTACGTTGTAGTAATGGATAACGCTGCGTCGGCTGTCGATGCCGATTACGGTCATATAGGGGAAAGGAGTAACTTGTTTTGCCATAATAAAAATCCTTTATTCGGTATATTTCCAAACGGAGGGGGTAGTGCTATCTTTAGGCACTTCCACGTGCAATAAAAGCTTATCGTTTTTTGTTTTAAGGGTAAGAATTCTCGTCCCGTCGCCCTCGGTAGTGATAGCGGCGACGTAGTTGTCGATTGTATGGTCGCCGTCTGTCAAATTTTCAAATTCGGCGGTACCATGTACGAAATTATCGCCGATTTGTTCGATGGCAATTTCGCGTGTAAGGGCGGTATTGTTCACTTTTACACGCAGATGAGTGAGCATAGCCACACCTGTCAACAGCATACCGAGCATTAAGACAACGAACATAAAGAGAACTGCGCTTTCCATTGCGGCGCCGTGCTTGTTTTTGCGTAAAACTTTCATGGCTGTGTTCCCCCCTTGGTAAAGGTGAGGGTGGTAAGGTCTTGACCTCTTTCATTTTGTACGATTACTTTAATGTTAGGGTCTGATTTTTCAATAACAGCCGTTAAACCGCCGTCAAGCGTAATTTTACCATCGGTAATATCTTTGCCGAGGGCAAATTGTACGTTGTCGTTAAAATTGCCGTCTGCACGATAGCAAGCGATAATATCCGCGGCATAGAGTTGCGCCTGTTGTTTTTGGGCGGCGGAAATAGTCGCTTTTTGCGCAGAAAGGATAAGGGAAATTGTGCCCACGGAGGTGATAGCAATCACCGCGAGTGCGAGGACGGATTCCGCGAGGGTAAAGCCGCGTTTATTCAGTTTTTTGTAGGGTTTGATAAACATATGGCTTCCTTACCTTTAAAGCTTGCCCCTGTCGCAGGACGAGTTGCCCGTTAAGAAAAACGTTGACAACGTTTTTTAGGGACGAGATGAGCAAAC
>JAFVQP010000050.1 GCA_017504735.1 Clostridia bacterium
ATATGGATACGCTTGCAGGGGTGAACTTCAACCCGACGGAATACGTGGATATTTCCGAGGAAATCGACTTAAAATTGCGCATGCTGGAATGCCATGAAAGCCAAGTAGTATGGATGCGCGACCACGACGGGATTGACTTTCCCGATATGGTGAAAACGTGTTCAAGATACAGAGGGTATCAATGCGGCGCGGAATATGCCGAAGGTTTTAGACAATGTCAAGTGTACTTAAAAGGTACGACAAAGCGCTTGCTTCCATAAAAAATTACAAGAATAAGGAGAATAAAACTATGAACTTTAACAGTACGGTAAAAGGTAGTGCCTTAGAAGGCTTCTATCCCGCAGGTTGGGATTTTGATAAAATTGACGCGTGTATCGACGTGCCTGAAAAAATCACGGAAAGACAATCGCATTGGAATAAGGATTTTACGCCCGTTCAATGCGATAGCCTTGGCGAGTTTGAAACGTATATGGGGCATGAAATCGCCATGCAAATCAAGCTTGCAAAAGACAGAAAGGAAAAGATTGCGTTCATTCTTCCCGTAGGTCCTATGGGTATGTACAAGTGGGTGGTATATTTCCTCAAAGAATGGAAGATTTCCTGTGAACACGTGTACACCTTTAATATGGACGAATGGGCGGACAGCGAGGGGAACACGCTTGCCCCCGATAATTCAGGCGCTTTTCAGTACGCTATGGAACAAGCATTGTTCAATCCTTTGGGCGAACTTACCGTTCCCAAAGCGCAGAGAAATTTCGCAACGAAAGAAAACTTGCCTACGTATCCTGAAAAGATAGCGGCACTCAAAGCAGAGGGCGCAAAGCTTGTGTTGGTTTACGGTATCGGCAGAATGTGCCATATCGCATTCTGGGAACCTGCGTTTGCGGCGGACTATGCAACGGCGGAAGAATGGGAAAAAGCACCTTACAGAATTGCGGCAAAAATCCATCCTTTGACGGTGGAACAAAACGCTTTGACGAGCTTTAAATCGAGAACGACACTTGTGCCTTGCCGTGCGAACACGATAGGTCCTGGCTTGTTCTTGCAGGCGGATTACGCGATCGGCGGTGCAGACGGTACGCTTGGGCGCGGTATGCAATGGCAAGGGATGTCTTTGTGGATGACCTTGCGCTATGGTAAAACGCCTTGGATTACCTCGTCGTATATTCCTACACTTGCTGGTAGATTGTTCTTCTTGAAAGAACTCGCAGGTCCGCTCGTTGCGGAATGTAACTAATATGAAAAGCGGAATCGCGGTGGCAGGAAGTATTCTCGTCGACAATATCAACGAGATTTCTGCTTATCCCCAAGCAGGGGAGTTGACGAAGATTAAAAGCGTGCAAAAATCGGTGGGCGGTTGCGTGCCGAACGTGGCGATTGACTTAAAACGGATTTGTCCTGAATTGACTGTCAAGGCGGTAGGCAAAATCGGCGCGGATGAAAACGGCGAGTATGTAAAGGAAGTGCTTTCCCAAAACGGAGTAGATATAGAAAATATTTCCGTGGGGGAAGATAAAACGAGTTTTACCGAGGTTATGAGCGTTACAGGCGGTCAGCGAACGTTTTTCACGTACGCAGGCGCAAGTGTGGATTTTGGCGTAAACGACGTACCCATGTCCGCGTTGAACGTAAAAATGCTGCATTTGGGATATTTTTTGCTTTTGGATAAAATCGACAACGGCGAAGGGGAATCGTTGCTCAAAAAAGTCAAAGAACAAGGGGTAAAAACCTCGATTGATTTGGTGAGTGAAAACTCGGATAGATATTCGCTTGTATTGCCTTGCTTGCAATACGTGGATAATTTGATTATCAACGAAGTAGAAGCAGGTGCGTTGACGGGGCTTGCGCCTACACGCGAAAATCTTGTCGAAATTGCACGAAAATTAAAGGAGTATGGAGTATCGGAAAGAGTGATTATTCACACGCCTGAAATGGGGGTTTGTGTGTCCGAAAACGGCATTGAATGTGTATCTTCCTATGCACTTCCCGATCATTTTATTGTGGGAACGACGGGCGCAGGAGACGCTTTTTGTGCAGGCGCGTTGTATGGCATTTATCAAAACAAAACGGATAAGGAAATATTAGAATTTGCATCTGGAGCGGCAGTTGCGGCACTTTCCAAAGCGGATGCGACCAGCGGACTTCGTACGGAACAAGAAATTCAAGAACTTTGTAAAGGGTTAAAAAGGAAGGATATATGCTTGTAAATTTGAAAGAAATTTTGAAGATTGCAGAACAGGACAAAAGCGCAATCGGTATGTTTAACGCAACGGGCTTTGACAGCTTGCAGGCGGTAATTAGCGCGGCGGAAGAACTCAATAAACCCGTCATTATCGCGCACGCAGAGGTGCATAACGTGTATAATGACATTTCAATGGTCGGGCCTGCGATGGTTGCGGTAGCGCAAAACGCAAAAGTGCCCGTATGCGTTCACCTCGACCATGGTACTTCTCTTGATATGGTTTACAAGGCGTTGCGACTTGGTTTCACGTCGGTAATGATGGACGCTTCGGCGATGCCTTATGAGGAAAATTAGCGCTTGACGAAGATGATTACGGAAGCGGCGCATTCGATGAACGTGAGCGTAGAAGCGGAGCTTGGCAGACTTGTTACGGGCGAAGCAGGTAGTGGTGAAGAAATGACGAACGCAAAAGCGGAAGATTTCTATACCCGACCCGACGAGGCAAAGGCGTTTTGTGAAGAAACGGGAATTGACGCATTGGCGATTGCATTCGGTACGGCGCACGGGTTTTATTCGGCGCAACCGAAGTTGGATTTTGACGTAGTGAAAAACTGCGCGAAAGCTACGGGATTGCCCCTTGTTATGCACGGCGGCAGTGGTGTGAGCGAGGAAGGCTTTAAGAAAGCGATTGAAAAGGGTATTCGCAAAATCAATTATTATTCGTATATGTCCAAAGCGGGCTATATAGCGGCGAAGAAAACGATTGAAAGCGGTGTGACAAATTATTTGCACGACGTGGAATATGCGGCAATGCAGGCAATGAAGGAAGACGTTAAAAAGGCAATTAAGATATTTTCGCGTGGGATGTAAACGGCGAAAATGTAGAAAATTCTAGATGCAATCAGGAGAGGAACGTTATGAAAGTGACTTCGATTAAAACGATAAAAGGGAGCCAGCCGATGCAGGAAAGCTTTGATTATACCCTTCGCGACGATGATAACCGCCAGGAAAGCTGTTTGATAAACATACGTCCAAACGTGGAATATCAAGAGATAAAAGGGTTTGGCGGCGCTTTTACGGAAGCCGCGGCGGTTACTTTAAAGAAGTTAAGTAAAGAAAATCAAAAACGTGTACTCAAATTGTATTTTGATCCCGTAGAAGGGATTGGATACAATCTCGGTAGGGTGCATATAAACAGTTGCGATTTTTCTTTGGGAAATTACACTTGCGTGGATGAGAATGATCAAACGCTTGAAAGCTTTCAAATTGAAAGGGATAAGAGCGGCATTGTGCCTATGATTCAGGGTGCGTTAGAATACGCTGACGTTGAAATAATGGCGTCGCCTTGGAGTCCGCCCGCATATATGAAAACGACGAATGAAATGAACCGCGGCGGGAAATTAAAGGCGGAATATTTTGAGCTTTGGTCGCAATATTACGTGAAGTTTATCGAGGCATATCAGAAAGAGGGGATTTCCATTCGTTCTATCACCGTACAAAACGAACCAAAAGCAACGCAAAGATGGGATTCTTGCGTATATACGGCAGAAGAAGAACGGGATTTTGTGAAATTGTATCTCGGGAAAAAGATGCAGGATATCGGGGTAAAGGTCTTTTTTTGGGATCACAATAAAGAGCGCGTGATGGATCGTGCTTCGGTTATGTTGAGCGATGAGGACGCAAAGCAATA
>JAFVQP010000051.1 GCA_017504735.1 Clostridia bacterium
AAAAACGCGGTGTTTGTTTGTCTGTTACGACGACTTCTCCTAAGAAGCCTAACTCGGCTTTGAGAAAGATCGCGCGTGTACGTCTTACGAACAAGCAAGAAGGTACGGTTTACATTCCCGGCGAAGGTCACAATCTTCAAGAACACAGCTCTGTTTTGATCAGAGGCGGACGTGTTAAGGACTTGCCCGGTGTACGTTACCATATCGTACGTGGCGCTCTCGATACCGCAGGCGTTGCAAAGCGTAAGCAATCCCGTTCCAAGTACGGCGCAAAACGCCCTAAGTAATTTTTGTAAAATTCAAAGATTTTTTTAGGACAAGCTGTACACAAGTTGAAAAGCAGTTGCTTTTTAAGGCGCGAGGAAAGCTCGCAAGTCGGTTGCGTTTTAAGACTAAAACCAAAACGCGTAAAATCCTACTTGTAATCGGAATATAGCTTAAAATTAAAGCCCCGAACAAAAGTAGGCAGTATGCGGAAATAAGCTCCGCAGAAGATTCGCACGGCGGTAATATCAATATATATTATACACGCACGCGCGATAGCTGTACTGAAGGGTTATGCCCTTATCAACACAATATTTAAAGGAGGATAAAATTATGCCCAGAAGAGGTAATGTACCTAAAAGAGACGTTTTGCCCGATCCTATGTATAACAACAAGGTCGTTTCCAAGCTTATCAATCAGATCATGCTCGACGGAAAGAAAGGCACGGCTCAAACTATCGTTTACGACGCATTCAAAATCATGGGGGAAAAATTGAACATGGACCCCATCGAAATTTTCAATCAGGCTATGCAAAACGTTATGCCTGTAGTTGAAGTTAAAGCACGCCGTGTAGGTGGTGCAAACTATCAAGTTCCTATCGAAATCAGACCCGAAAGACGTCAAACTCTCGCTATCCGTTGGATCGTTATCAATACGAGAAAGAGAAGCGAAAGAGATATGGCGAAAAAGCTTGCCGGCGAACTTATGGACGCTTACAACAACGCAGGCGGTTCGGTAAAGAAGAAAGAAGATACGCATAGAATGGCTGAAGCTAACAAAGCATTCGCTCATTTTAGATTCTAAAAGAGGTAAAGTATGGCTAGAGAATACGATTTATTGCATACCAGAAATTTTGGTATCATGGCGCACATCGACGCTGGTAAGACCACGACGAGTGAACGTATCCTTTTCTACACAGGTAAGACGCACAAGATTGGTGAAACCCACGAAGGTTCTGCTACGATGGACTGGATGGTTCAAGAACAAGAACGTGGTATCACCATTACTTCCGCTGCGACGACTTGTATTTGGAAAGGACACCGCTTCAACATCATCGATACCCCGGGCCACGTTGACTTCACGGTAGAAGTTGAACGTTCTCTCCGCGTACTTGACGGCGCTGTTGCAACGTTCTGCGCAAAAGGCGGCGTTGAACCTCAATCTGAAACGGTATGGCGTCAAGCAGACAACTACAAAGTTCCCCGTATCGCATACGTTAACAAAATGGACATCAACGGCGCAGATTTCTACCGCGTTGAAAAGATGATCAATGAAAGACTTGGTGCAAACCCTGTTCCCATTGAACTTCCCATCGGTAAAGAAGATACTTTCCGCGGTATTGTTGACCTTATCAACATGGAAGCGGAAGTTTACTACGACGATCTTGGTAAGGACTTCCGCAAGGAAGAAATCCCTGCCGACATGATGGACGTTGTTGAAGAATACAGAGCTAAACTCGTTGAAGAAGCTGCATCTGCAAGCGACGAACTTATGGAAAAATTCTTCGAAGAGGGTGATCTTTCCGCTGAAGACATCATAGCTGGTCTTCGGGCGCGTTGCTTGAAAATGGAAGCAATCCCTATGCTTTGTGGTTCGTCCTACAAGAACAAGGGTGTTCAATTCCTTCTCGACGCAGTTATCAACTTCCTTCCCAGCCCCTTAGACGTAGATAACGTTAAGGGCGTAAACCCTGACACGGGCGAAGAAGAAGAAAGAAAGACCTCCGACGAAGCTCCTTTCTCGGGACTTGCGTTCAAGATTGCAACCGACCCCTTCGTAGGTTCGCTTGCATACTTCCGCGCATACTCGGGTATGCTTCCTGCAGGTTCTTACGTTTATAACTCGACGAAAGAAAAGAAGGAAAGAGTTGGTCGTTTGGTGCAAATGCACTCCAACGAAAGAAAGGATATTCCCGAAATTTACTCGGGTGACATCTGCGCAATGGTAGGTTTGAAATATACGACGACGGGCGATACGCTCTGCGACGAAAAGCATCCTATCATTCTCGAAAAGATGGTATTCCCCGAACCCGTTATCCAGCTTTCCCTTGAACCCAAGACGAAAGCAGGTCAAGAAAAAATGACGATGGCTCTTATTAAGCTTGCTGAAGAAGATCCCACGTTCAAAACCTACACCGATCAAGAAACCGGTCAAACGATTATCGCAGGTATGGGTGAACTTCACCTCGACATTATCGTTGACAGACTTTTGAGAGAATTCAAGGTTGAAGCAAACGTAGGCGCCCCTCAAGTTGCTTACAGAGAAACCTTCCGTAACGCAGTTGACGCAGAAGGTATGTACAAGCGTCAATCGGGTGGTAAAGGTCAATACGGTCATTGTAAGATTCATCTCATTCCCCAAGAACCCGGCGAAGGCTACGCATTCGAAGATGCAACGGTCGGCGGTTCCATTCCCAAGGAATATATCCCCGCAATCGACAAGGGTATCCAAGAAGCAGCAAAGAACGGTTTCTTGGCAGGCTACGAAGTTGTTGACTTCAAAGTTGTTGTTTATGACGGAAGCTTCCACGAAGTTGACTCGTCGGAAATGGCGTTCAAGATTGCAGGTTCAATGGCATTCAAGGACGGTATGGCGAAGGGTAAGGCAGTCTTGCTTGAACCTGTCATGAAAGTTCAAATCATCACACCTGAGGATTACTTTGGTGACCTTATGGGTAACGTTTCCGGTCGTCGTGGTACGATTCTTGGTACGGACGATAGAAACGGCGCGAAGATTATCGACGCGGAAATTCCTCTTTCCGAAATGTTCGGTTATGCAACGGAACTCCGTTCGAGAACGCAAGGTCGTGGACAATTCACGATGCAGTTTGATCATTATTCCGAAGTTCCTCAAAATATCGCAAAAGATATTATCGAGAAACGCGGCGCAAAGAAGAACTAAGTATAAATGCTTTTATCCCACCAAAAAAGTGGGATAAAGGCGGAAAATTATAAAAATTTTTTTAAAAACACTATTAAAATATTTGATAAATTATTCATTTTAAGTTATAATAGTGTTGGTCCAGTATGGACGAGCCTAATTAAAATAAAATAAAAAAACAAAAAAAGATAAATCGGAGGATTTTTATTATGGCTAAAGCTAAATTTAACAGAGGTAAAGACCACGTTAATATTGGTACCATCGGTCACGTTGACCACGGTAAGACGACTTTGACTGCAGCAATCACTATGGTTATGGCTGCAAAGGGCGGCGCGCAAGCTATGGCTTACGACCAAATCGACAAAGCTCCCGAAGAGAGAGCACGTGGTATTACAATCAACACCGCACACGTTGAATACGAAACTGCTAGTCGTCACTATGCACACGTTGACTGCCCGGGTCACGCAGACTACGTTAAGAACATGATTACCGGTGCTGCTCAAATGGATGGTGCTATCTTGGTAGTATCAGCAGCTGA
>JAFVQP010000052.1 GCA_017504735.1 Clostridia bacterium
ACCCTTATCCACCGCACGGACAACCGCCGCCAAAGTAGCGTCGTCTTTTACCGTGGACAGCTTGTTGATGATTGCACTAACAACGGGCGTCTTCATCATTTGAACGTTGTAAACCTTTTGGTTTGCCGCATTCATATCCGCTTTCTTTTGCGCCATTTCCATATCGAACCAGTCGCCGCAAGCCATAAACAAACCTTCGCCCGTCAAAAACATTCTTTGCGCCGTCATATAATCGGTAGAAGGCGCTTCTTTGTAAAGGTTATTTCTCAACACGTTTTCCAAAACCGTCAACGTTTCCAATCTACCTTGTTGTGCAAAAATTTCCTTGGAATACTCATACTGACCGCTTTCCTTGTTGTATGCCTTGCCTTCCCAGAATTTGGTGTAAGCTTCATACCCCTCGTACTGTGCCCACCACGTAGGCATCAAATGTTCCCAATAGGTTGCACCCGTATCCATAGACTGCATAACCGCATAGCCATTCTTTGCCGTTTCATCTGCCATAATCGCCAACAGCTCATCGGTCGTTACAGGTACTTTGTCTGCGGACAACTTTTCTGCGTTGTAAAGGATACCGTTATAACCGCCTGCCCACGGCATTGCATACCAAGAAGATTCCCCTTTTGCATTGGTGTAGAGGTTTGCGCTAACAGCGCTACCAATCATCTTGTCTTTTACCGTAACGCTTTCACCAGGAACCGTCGCTTCGTATACGTCCTTCAAATCTGCAAGATAATATTGCTTATTGCTACCCGATTTACCATACAAATCCTGCAAATTCATACCGAATAATACGTCGTATTTATTCGATTTTTCACCAGATTTAATTTTGTCAGCCGCATACGTATCTTCGCCGTTTTCATCAATATCGAGGGTAACTTTGCCGTATTTTTCCGTCACCCAAGATTCAGCCACGAACGCGTCTTTGATACCGTCCAACCAATCCACGTCGTACCCAGCATTCAATACGTATACCTTCAAAGTATTTTTACTTTCATTTTTGTTACCATTGCAGGCTGCCATTGTAACTGCAGACAACGTCAAGCAAGACGCCATCGCTACCGTTAAAAATTTTTTCATGTGTTATTTCCTCCTAAAAACTTATATTTTTTAATTTTATTGTATCAGCCTTTCAAACCGCCGACTGACATGTTTTGCATAATTTGTTCAGAGAAGATTGCAAATACAATCAATATGGGAATCATTGAAAGGAACAGCGCCGCGTAATACACGGTCGGGAAATCCTTAAACAAATCCAAATATACGTGATACAATCCCGCCGCCACCGTCGGATAACTAGGCATAAACAAAATAATCGACGTATAGTCATTCCAACAAGAGATTGCCGAGATAATAGAAAGAGTAATCATCGGCGCTTTCGCCATAGGCAACATAATTTTGAAAAATGCAATAAAATCATTGCCACCGTCGATAAACACCGCCTCGGCGTAACTCCAAGGCATATTCTTGTAAAAGGCATACATGATTAAGAAATTGAAACCAAATCCGCCTGCACACGAAAGAATGGGTTGCAAAGGCGTATCCAAAATCCCCAATCCTGCACTCAACTTAAAGCTTGCAGGCAACGACCCGACAATAGGAATCGTCATAGAGAAGATCGCCAAGAAATAAATCAGCCCTCTTACCTTAAATTCGTACTTTGACAAGCAATAGCCCGTACAAGCACTAAAAAACACACCTTCCGCCACGACAACCGCCGTGTACCAAATACTGTTCCAAAACATACCAAGCAGATAGGTATCTTCATATTTCAATTCAATAAAGGCGTCCTTGTAATTCGACCACATCCACGTCTTCGGCAAAGACATAATCTGATAATACTGTACGTCGGTATCGTATTGATAGGAGCTTTTCAAGGAATTGTAAAACAACCAAATAAACGGGAATACCATAATAATGGTATACAACACAAATAATGCAAAGGCTATGATGAATACAACCTTTTCCCCTTTCGAGCGTTTGTATAATAACGAGCTTTCTTTCGCTCTCATTCTTAAAGCAATACTTTGTCCCATAACGCCCTCCTCAATATTCCACGTCGGATGCCTTTTCCATCAAAGCCCGCACGCCTAAAATTAAAGGAATCATTACTGCGGTAAAGCATAACCCTGCCGCCGCGACAATGCCGTAATCCCCATCCTTTTGCACAATGTTGTATATCCAAAAGGATACGGTGGAAGTGTTATACTTACCCGTGACCAACAACAAAATCGGTCCGCTGGCTGAGAATATCCCCGAAAGAAGCAATACAATCTTTGTGGAAATCGTCGACCATACTAAGGGTACAACAATGGCAACCACTTCTCTAAGCGGCCCGCAACCGTCTAGCTTTGCCGATTCGTAAATCTCTGTGGGAATACGCGACATCGCACCGCTGAAAATCAGCATATCGCCACCAAACCCTGTCAAAATGGTATAAATGATAATGGTAAAGGTAGGTAACATGGATTCGGGTGTTTTCAACGGACCGTTCAGCGGGTAGCTGAGGTTGAGATTTTGACACAACACCCCAAGAGGGCCTCTCGGCGATAAAAATTGATCGTAAATCGAAGTCAAAATAATCGGACTGAGAATACAGGGCAAATATAAAACAATTCTAAAAACTTGATACCCTAAAATTTTCTTCGTTAAAAAATAGCTTATAAGCAATGACAACGGCATAGTAATCACGGCCGAACTTAAAAAGTACAATGCTGTGTTTTTCATCGAAAGCCCCAAATCGCCGTTCTCTTTCACGATTGCTTCCCAAAAATCGGCAAAGTGCGTAAGTCCAAACGATATGCCGTCTACGGTTTCAATTTGAAACGCCAATAAAATAGACTGTATATTTACCCAAAACCAAAAAACAAGCCAATTCAAAATGGGAATCGCCAATATGCAGACGATAAACATAGTCTTCCCTTTTCTTGCTTTTGGCTTACGTGAAGGCGTTCGCGGTTCAGGCGCTATATTTTGAACACGCATTTCAACCATTTCTTTTTCCATAAAAACCTCCGAAAATAAGTTGATTTTTTTAATACAAAAACCCACTATCCGT
>JAFVQP010000053.1 GCA_017504735.1 Clostridia bacterium
AGCAGCTCGATAAACGTGCGCCCAAATCCGTACCACGCGATATAGGCGAAAAACACCTGTCCGTCAATTGTTTTTTCTCCTTATCCAGCTTATTCATCTAATTTATAGACGAGTATACGCATCGTCATATCAACCCCTGCCCAGTCGTTTGCATCCGTGCCGTCGGCATCTAGCCACAACCAAGAATGTTCGGTAAAATACAGCCTGCAACGGATTTTTTCCACCTGTCCCTTCGTGCCATGGCAGATTACCGAATGCGGAACAGGATCGTTCACGTAGATTTTAAGCGTCTTTTGTTCTAATTCCCCTACGTTTAAGGTATATTGCAATTCTGCGCAATACCAAGCAGATTCCGGAACGAATACTTCCAATCCGTCGCCAAACTTTTTCAAGTTTCCTTCAAAGACCAGTTCGTTTGCGGCTTCTAAATTATACAGTTTCGTCTTTCTGCCTATCTTAAAGGAATAGGACTTCATAATCACCTGCAAAATATTTTTTGCGCATCTTTGCAATTCGCCCAACGTGAGATAGCCGCTTTCGTACGCCATTTTCATGTCGTCTGCAAAACCTTCCGCATCAGGAACAACCATGTATACGTCATTTTGCGCTTTGACCATATCCACGAGATTGTTCTTCTCAAACGACCCGTCTATGCTGCTGTCTATACGCGTCCACCAATCCGTCATGACGAATCCGTCATAGCCCCAATCATCGCGCAATATCGTCGTCGTTAAATCGTAATTACCGCCCGTCGAAATACCGTTGACTCGATTATAAGAGGTCATAATCGCCTGCACATAGCCGCTCTTTACCGCAATCTCAAAGGGTTTTAAGAAAATTTCGCGCAAAGCGCGTTCGCTTAACACTTCGCTCTCGAAATAACGCATATGTTCTTGCGAGTTGACTGCAAAATGTTTCAGCGTGCAATAAATATCTTTTTTCGTAAAACGTTCGGACTCTTTTTCAGCGAGTTTACCCGCTAAGTACGGATCTTCCGAGAAATATTCAAAGTTTCTTCCGCACATAGGCGTTCTGTGAATATTCATCCCGCAACCGAGAATAATATCCAAGTCATATGCCTTGGCTTCATCAGCAAATTCGTCGAATACGTCATCCATCAAGTCAGGCAACCACGTTGCCGCCAAAAACGAGCCCGTAGGAAGACATGTTGCCGTAAATTCTTTACCTAAGCGGATACCGCAAGGACCGTCGCAAGTCGTCACAACAGGTACGCCTTTTTCTTGCCATGCAGGCGTTGTACCGCCGATACAGCTTGCCGTGCCAGGCAGCGGCGCTTTCGGACTGGACATACCTTCACCGCGCACAAGTTCCATCAGCGCTTTTTCATCAAATTGCGCGACAAATTCGTCCAACGTATTTTTGCCAGCAGCAACGTCTTGCAATGTGATGCCTTTATCACCCGTGATTACCAGCGCTTTAGGTAATTTTTCTTTAATTCTTTGACGAACGTCATAGTTCGCCGTAGGTACTTGTTCCCAAGCCACCGTGTCCCCGTTTGCCATCATCCTTTCAAACTTTTTAGTCGGAGCAAGTGCTTGTACGCATTGTTTTACAACGCGGGTCCTTCCTTCATCAAAGCTGAATACGAGTTTCGCTGCGCGAACGTTTTCACCTACGTAAATTCCATACTCGCCTTCTTCTAAGACCCAAGCGTAAGCAAAACCGCTCTTACCGCTATCGTCGTAGGAAGCCAAACTGTCAATATCGATGGTCAAATCAATCATCTGCGCTTCGTTCGGCACAAGCATTGCCGTCTTTTGGAATGCAATTAAGGCTCTTGCAGGTTTTCCAAGCTTGCCTTGAGGCGCAGAAACGTACACTTGTACAACGTCCTTGCCTCTATATTCTCCTACATTTTTTACACGAACGGAGAGTTTGATTTTATCGCCTACTTTTTCAGACAAAACAACCGTTTGCTCAAACTCCGTATAGTTTAAGCCATACCCGAAAGGATATAAAACTTTGTCCTTGGCAAACGTTTCAAAATAACGATATCCTACGTAAATATCTTCTTTGTGGATATTTTCCACACCATCGCCGAAGCAGTCAGCACAAGGATAATCCTCGATATTCTTTGCAATCGTGTCCGCTAATCGTCCGCTGGGAGGTACGTCCCCCATAAGCGCGTCAACCGTACCAACGCCCCCTTCCTGACCGCCTTGCCAAACGTATGCCACCGTACCTACACCATATTTTTTTACCCACGACATATCCATAAGATTGCCGCTGTTGATAAGTACGATAAGGTGTTTGAAAGACTTGGAAAGAACTTGAATATTCTGTTCCTCCTCGTCTGTTAAGTACCAGTACCCCTTTTCAGGCTTGCTGTCAAATTCTTCACCGTAAGCACGATTTAACACATACACCGCTTTTTCGTTGCGTTCAGCCGCCTCTCTAACAAATCCTTCCTCTAAAATGGAAGATTTTTGATAGGGCGGAACGTACCAGCCGTTTCCTTGATTGCACGGATTTTCAGTAATATGCGCCCGTACGCTTTCATCCACCAACTCGTCAACAAAAACACGTGTTTTCAGTTCGTCTATGATATTGGTAACATACGCGCACGGAACCGAACCTCCAGAGCCAGAGCCGCTTTTTAAATATTCATACTGCCCGCGGCCAAACAGGGCTACCTTTTCACCATCATGAAAAGGCAACGCCCCATCATGCTCTAAAAGAGTAATACCTTCAGGGATTAGCGCCCTGCACTTTTTTGCAAAGATATCAAAGTTCATATCCTATTTTCCTTACAATATTATTTTTTTAACTGTATACCGCCAAAGTAGGACAGTTCGTTGAGCGAAGCGTACTGCTCATTCATAGCTACACCGTACGTACGCAACGTCAACGTGGTTTCGTTAAGTTCAATGTTCGAGAACATCGAAAGTTCTTTTTCGTTTTGAATCCCAGAAACCAAGTGATTATAAATGTTGCCGTACTTAGCAAGATTGTCCGCCATTTGCGAATATTGGAAATTGTCGGTTTTACCAAGCCCGATTGCGCCGACCTGATGGAATACCGTCCCCATTTCCCCCGATTGATATTCGTCGAAAGACAACACGTTAAAACCGTCATACTCCTTATTCGCAGACGGTGTTTCTACCGTTTTAATCCATTGCTCGTAAACGGTTTCGCCCGCCTTTTGCCCTGCAATCGGCTGAATGGCAATCGCATTGTTCGCATCATATACCAAAGGATTGGTGGTAAAGCTTTCGCCATCCTGCGCGCTGAGTACAAGATCCACTTTTTGTTCGGTCAATACGCTCATCAACTGTTCGCGCAAAGACATCGCATGGTTTGCCCTTAAGGACTTGTCGTCCGTATTTGCATAGGCGGGCAACAATAAGCTTTCGTGCATAACGACGATATTCCATTTAATATAAGAATTTACGTTACGCGTGTAATCCAAATCGTCCTTCAACCAGTTTAATTGCTGGTCTACAAGGCTACCCGTACCCGTAATCAAACCACCTGCCGTGTTTTGCTCTTTTACATGTTTATCAACGCAGTCATTGGAGTTTAGAACGATGACGTGAGCGGGTCCCAAATTAAACGAATAATACAAACCGTGCGTTTTTGTTTGCGAAGGCGCGTCAATATGGAACATATTTTCAAAAACGTTGGTCGTTTTGTTGGTGTTTGTATAATATTCCATTTCCCCTGCCACGGGAACCATCGGCATATCGAACGCATATTCTTTATACCCGTCAAGCATACCTGCCCAGTATTTCGGCATCATACCGCTGGACGTATAATCCCCGCCGTGTACAAGGAAGTCCATATCTTCCGCCTTAAAATAGTCCGTCGCAACGTCCAACGTCTTAGCAAACGCAGTGCTCCCTTCTTCGTAACCAGAAGTAGTTTGCTTGCTGTTTGCCATAAAGAGAAACTTCGTTTCTTTCTTTTCTTCCGCGTTGGTGGTAAAATGATAAACGTCACCGTACAGTCTAGAGCCTCTGTCGCCAATGCGCACGGTATATTCCGTTTCAGGGTTCAATTCTAATACTGCCGTATTTTTCCAGTCCAACTTGGTGGAAGTTTTCTTACAAGCTACTTCTTCCACGCCTTCCATCGCGTCAAAAGTAGCTGCGTCTACGTGCCCTTCCACGTATTGAATAACAGGGTAATAACATTCTTCCGCCGTATGATAGGAAACCCCTAACAATAAAGCGTCTTCGTCGAAATACGTGGCTGTCAAGGCATATTCCTTATACAATTCTTTATTGAGCGTAGAGCCGTCTACCATGTATTTGCTAACAAAATACGCATAAAGCGTGTGCGCTTTTTCAGGGACACGGGTAGAATTAACTATGTATTCCCCTTTACCGTTCGGTTCGGTGTACCAGCCCATAAACAAATCGTCAGGATTATCTGAAGTTGCCTCAGGCAAAGTACCATAGTAAGAACCGATGGTAAATTTCTTATCGCTCAATTTTCTTCGGCCTGCCGTATCAAACTGCACCGTAGTATATTGGGAATCAAACGTTACTTCTATCAGCAAATCTTCGGTAACGCAATATTCTGTATACGTATCCCCTACGATCGTGATTTTTTCTCCGTTGATTTTGAATTCCTTAACGCGATAGCCTTGCGCAGGCTGTACGGAAACGGAAAC
>JAFVQP010000054.1 GCA_017504735.1 Clostridia bacterium
CTCTTTTAGAGGTAATATACACATACCAAAAAGGAGGTAAATATGCGAGAAATAAAGGACGTTACGCCCGTAAGGGCAACCGAAATCAAACGCCTTCGAGTATGCGCCTACGCACGTGTTTCAAGTGGTAAGGATGCAATGCTGCACTCGCTTTCAGCACAGGTCAGTTATTATCAAAAAATGATAGCCTCCCACGTGGATTGGAAGTTTTGTGGCATATACGCAGATGAGGCTTTTACGGGAACGAAGGAAAACCGAGTGCAGTTTCAAGCTATGCTTGAAGAATGCCGAAAAGGCAACATCGATTTGATTGTTACAAAGTCAATCAGCCGTTTCGCCCGCAACACGATTACGCTTTTGCAAACAGTGCGCGAGTTCAAGGCGCTTGGCGTGGATATTTTCTTTGAAGAACAGAACATCCATACCCTTTCCGCAGACGGAGAGCTTATGCTTACAATCCTTGCATCCTACGCACAGGAAGAGAGCCTTTCCGCAAGCGAAAATGCAAAGTGGCGTATCCGCAAAGGCTTTGAGGCGGGAGAGCTTATGAACTTCCGATACCTTTTCGGTTACATCATCGTTAAAGGCAAAGTCAGCGTTCACGAAGCCAATGCAACAATAGTGCGTGAGGTGTTTTCAAGGTTCGTAAACGGCTCGACATTGGCGGAAATAGCGCATTGGCTTAACGAAAGCGGAGTGCCACCGATTGAAAGCGGTGAGTGGACGAGCAAAAAACTCCGTGCTATGCTCCGCAACGAAAAATACACGGGCAACGCACTATTGCAAAAAACATTCAGTAATAACCACCTCGAAAAGAAGAAGAAAATCAACCGAGGAGAGTTGCCGATGTATTACGTCGAGGACACGCACCCTGCAATCGTGGATTTGACTACCTTTCAGATAGCCAACCAAAAGCTCGATGCCGCCACGGAGTATTACACATCTACTACAGAAGCAAGCGAATCACCCTTTTCAAAAAAGATGGTTTGCGGTTACTGCGGTGGGTATGTTAAAAGGGCAAAAAACAATGCCCGCACCATTTGGCATTGCCACCATTACCTTGAGCGTGGACGTGCCGGGTGCGAAAAGGCAAAGCAAATTCGCAACGATACGCTTGAGGCACTTTGTTGTGAGATTTTCGGTTGGGACAGTTTCAACGCCGATTTTATTTATAAAAACGTGGCGCAAATCACTGTTTTTGATAGAAATTTGGTGTTTTTAATGACGGACGGCAGAACGATTGAAAAGAAATGGCAGTACAAATCACGCTCGGCATCGTGGACTCCCGAAATGCGGGAGATTGCAAGGCAGAGGGCGTTAAGACAAAACGGAGGTTAAAATGGCAAAGGTTACAGTTATTCCCGCCACAAGGGATTTTCACACAGGTGTTTCAAAGACAAGTAGGCGCAAACGCAGAGTGGCGGCTTATGCACGTGTTTCCACCAATAGCGAAGAGCAAGTTACCTCTTATGAGGCACAGGTGGATTACTACACAAAATACATCCAAAGTCGACCCGATTGGGAGTTTGTCAAGGTTTATACTGATGAAGGTATAACTGGAAC
>JAFVQP010000055.1 GCA_017504735.1 Clostridia bacterium
ATGATGCTTAAAATGGGTGATGTAGATGGTCTTGTTTCGGGCGCTTGCCATTCGACTGCAAATACCTTGAGACCTGGCTTGCAAATTATTAAGACCGCAAAAGGCGTTTCGTCGGTTTCTAGCTTTAACTTGATGATTGCGCCTGCACAAGGCAATCAATATTGTCCCGATGGTATGATATTCTTTGCGGATTGCGGGTTGAATCCTACCTATACCAGCGAAGGGCTTGCTGAATGTGCAATTGCTACGGCAAACTCCGCAAAAGCGATTGCGGGGATTGAACCTAGGGTGGCAATGCTCTCCTTCTCAACGATGGGCAGTGCAAAGCACGACAACGTAACACTTGTTGCAGAGGCAACCAAAATCGCTAAAGAAAAAGCGCCTGATTTGAAGCTTGACGGCGAATTGCAGTTCGATGCGGCGATTGTACCTTCCGTTGCGGCCTTGAAAGCACCCAACTCTGATGTTGCTGGTAAGGCAAACGTGTTTATTTTCCCTGATTTGCAGGCTGCAAATATCGGTTATAAAATTGCAGAACGTCTTGGTGGTTTTATGGCGGTAGGTCCTATTTGTCAAGGCTTTGCAAAACCTATGAACGACTTGTCGAGAGGTTGTAAGTCCGAAGACATCGTAGGGGCAATTGCTATTACGGCGCTTCAAGCTCAATCTGATTCGCAGGTAGCACCTGCAGTGGGGGTAAAGGAATGAAAGTTCTTGTAATTAATTCGGGTAGTTCTTCTTTAAAATATCAGCTCATTGATATGACGACGGAAGGAGTTATTGCGAAAGGTACGTGCGAACGTATCGGTATTGACGGTTCCAAACTTACACATAAAGCCAAAGGGCAGGAATTTGTTTTTGAACAAGCAATGCCTGATCATAACGTAGCGGTTGCACTCGTTTTGAAGGCATTGACGGCAGAGGATTCTGGCGTGCTTGCTTCTATGGATGAAATTGAGGCTGTAGGGCATCGAGCAGTTGCATCTGGGGAAGTATTTAAGAAAACGACGCTTGTAACGGATGAAACGATTGCGCAAATGGAAGAATTGTGCGATTTAGCGCCTTTGCATAATCCTGCAGCATTGATTGGTGTAAAAGCTTGTCGCGCGGCAATGCCTAAAACTCCGATGGCGTTTGTTTTTGACACAAGCTTCCACTTTACGATGCCTGAATATGCGTATATGTATGCGATTGATTATACCGATTATGAAAAGTATAAAATCCGTCGTTACGGTTTCCACGGTACTAGCCATAAGTTTGTTTCTCAAGAAGCGGCAAAATACCTTGGTAAAAAACCTGAAGAATTGAAGGTTATTACCTGTCACTTGGGCAATGGTTCGTCTATTACTGCGGTGAATGGTGGAAAGAGTGTAGATACCTCTATGGGCTTTACGCCTTTGGCTGGTGTACCTATGGGTACGCGTAGCGGTGATTTGGATTATGCTGCAGCTGAATATCTTGCAAAGAAAAACGGTTGGGATATTTCTGAAACGCTTACCTATCTCAATAAGAAGTGCGGTATGGCAGGTGTTTCTGGGGTTTCTAGCGACTTCCGTGACTTGACGGCTGCTAGTAGCAATGGTAATGCACGTGCAAAGCTTGCACTTGATATGTTTGCATACGCTTGTAAAAAGTACGTAGGCGCATATGCGGCTGCTATGAACGGGGTGGATTGTATTGTGTTTACGGCAGGTGTAGGTGAAAATACTCCCTGTGTTCGTGAGGCAATTTGTGAAAATATGCAGTATCTTGGTTTGGAAATTGACAAGGAAAAGAACCTTGAAAAGAATAATGGTGCAATCCGTGATATATCGGGCGTGAACTCAAAAGTGAAGGTTTTGGTCATTCCCACCAACGAAGAACTTG
>JAFVQP010000056.1 GCA_017504735.1 Clostridia bacterium
ACACCCGTGGCGATGTAAAGCAGCAGGTATCCAACATTCTCAAAAGTGTCTTTACCTCGTACCGTTTCCAGTCCTTCGGCGCTTTCATCGCTCATGAAATCAGCCGACCAAGTCCCGTTCAAATCGCACATAAAGCTGCCGACCATACCTTCACCATACGCCCACTGCGCATAAATGGGTACTTCGTAATCACCCATAAGGATAACGTCCGCAGTCGATCTCGCTTTTACACCAAAGAAGCCGTCTAACGTTACCGCCAACTTATTGATGTTTTGTGCGCCTTCCATACGTTCCAAGTCTTTTACGATTGGCGACATAGAATTCTTAATAATCGGGTTGAAACCATCTTCAGGGATTACAACCTCTGTGATATCGGGGGCATTTAAGTCCTCTCTCATCAAATTGATAAGTTCACTCGTCTTATTAACAGCGTACAATCTACCGTGGCCTTTTTCTACCGCAGACAACATATTGTTATATGCGCTAGAACCCACCGTTTGACCGATCATAACCATCGAAAGCGTGATGCCATCCGTCTTATAGAAGCTGTCGATGTACGATTCATATTCTTCCTTCTCATCGCCCGGTTCACCGTCCGTAACAAGGATAATATGTCTCTTATCTACGTTTTCCAAAGAACGAAGCGCAGTACCTGCACGGAAAATCGCATCCGAGAATACCGTACCCGCCATATCATTTAAGGAAGTAATCGAGTTGATTGCTGCCCTAATCTTGGATTCCTGTGTACGAGGAGTCATAGGCAAGATAGAAGCTTGGTAGTCGTCCAAGGTCATAACGCCAACGTAGTCACGTTCTGATAGCGCACTCAAACAAGATGCTGCACCCGCTTTTGCCGCTTCCAACATAACTTCACCATATGCATCGGTCGAGTTCATGGACCCTGAACGGTCGATAACCAACATAACGCCTACGGGAGGGGTATAATTGATTGCTTGCACGGGTAACATCTGCTGATACAGCGTACCTGCCATATCCTTACGGTTATAAGCATGCGCATTGCCGTCTTTATCATGTCCGCCGACGGTAAATAAGCCACCGCCATATTCATTAACGTATTGTTCAAGCTGTTTCGAGAAATCTTCATCGATTGCAAGCAAGTCTGCATTTGAAATGTTGTTCAAAATAACTTGATCGTACATACGAAGCAATTCTGACGTTTTAGGAATATCCGTATCAGAAATATGCTTTACCGTGAAGTCGTAAGGCAAATCCAACCCATCATTCATCGTGGTCGTCAATGCCTCAGAGGAACCCTCTACACTTTCCAAAATCAAAACATTGTTATATACTTCCAAATTGAGGTACGTGCTATAAACGTTGTTTTCGCTTAATGCATCGCCACCTGCAATTACCTGGAAGGCAATTTGATGTAAACCTTCCCACTTGAATTCATAAGGGAAAGACAATGTTTGCGCCCCTTCAACAATTTCGAAGGTTTCTACCTTTTCGTCCTGTTTCCCTTCGCCTTTATCCAACAACTGCACCTCTACCGAGCCGCTAATGTCGCTTTCAACAAGCACGTTGAGAACACAGTCCTCGTTTACGTTTACGTGATATTCCGGCAATTCAATGCCAACAATTTGCACGTCCGTCCCTGCATAAGTCGATGCTATATACGCTACGTCCAATTTCGTACCCTGCGCATTTACCGCGCGGATTGCCGTGGTGTTTGCATTTTTATCCGTTTCCTTACCGTCCGTAACCAAAACGATTTTTGCGGTCTTGGGATTATTAAACAATCCCCTCGTGTATTCCAACGCATCCGCAAGATTGGTTGCCGTGGTGTCGGGTAATTCCGCCGACAGGTAGCCCTCATAAATCGAATCCACGTCGTACGTAAGCGGAACGGCATATACCTGGTCAAAGCCGAAGGTTACCACACCTACCTTATAATTATCGTATTGGCTGTCTTCAAGGACCAATTCGACAAATCTATCACGTTTTACTTTCGATTGATCTTCCGTATCAGAAACGTCTACCAGCACGATGATTTCATTTTCCGTGTTGGGGGTTTCGTAGTGAAATTCTATACCAGAAAGCGTAAGAACCGCAAGCACCATTACCAAAAGGTGTAATACGATTGAACATATACGGTTTCTTGTTCTTCTATAACGTTTTGCTAATTTGAAATAAGGAAGCAACGTCAAGAATGCAGCGGGGATAAGCAATAACAGTAGCCAAGGGCTTGTTGTAAATATAATCTTCATCACTCTATCCTCCTCTTACATATTATCTCGGCTTTGCAGCCACCATTCCATAAAGAGAAGCGCTACCATAGCAGCAGCAATAAAGAATATCAAATCCTTGAAATACTCGCTGTCATCTCGTGTTCTTTCCGGTTCAATTACTGTATCCCCTCGTGCGTGGATATTGCTTTCCGTTTCCGCAATATGTACGTAAATATATTCCGTAACAGGCGTACCCGAATAGGTAACTTGCTTTAAAGTATACGTCCCAGGGATTGCTACTTTCATAGAGGCAGGAAATTCAGTATAAATGGTAGGATCATCCATCGTACCATCTCTCTTCATTTCCAACTCAAGTCCACGGGCGTTCAGTTTAACCGTTTCGTTGACCTCAAACTCATTTGATTCTACCGTCGGCGGCATAAAGTAAGCGAACATATTGTACATAAACAAAGGGAATTCCTTTCTAATCGCAAGCGTGGAATAGTGAATACTGAAGCCCACCACCAACATTTTGCTGCCCGCTTCGTTCTTTACCGCAACAACCGGTTTGGAATTACAATACATCAAAGGGACAAACCCCGAATCGTATATAATTTCCGTATATCTCGTTACCTCGATATTTTCCGGTTGAATGTTGTTCATAATCGGATGCTTTTCGCCTTCCGTCAATTCGGAGCCCCTTGACGACTCCATTACTTTACTAATGGTAAGCCCCGTCCCTGCAGGAAGTTTATCCTTTTGAGGATCCAACAAAATAACCACGCCGTCCGTAGGCAACTTATCGGGGATTTCCTCTTCTTCAAATAAATAGAAGTCGAAACCGCTGGTTTTCACAGCTTCATGTTGACCCTTTTTCACTTCGGTTACTTGGATATCCCATTGTCCTTTATACGCATTGGCAAGGTTGTTCAAAACAACGCCATAGAAGGGGTTGGGATTGGTACTTGCGTACTGAATTTTAACGATTTCCTTCTGCCCGCCATAAATTTGGAAGGTATTATCAAGGGTAAACGAATCGTTTTCAACGATAGAAACGTTAATCGTTTGATAGGAGTAAATACGTTCGTCGTTATCTTGACTGCCAGAGATTTTGAAGTAAACAACGTCTTCCATCTCGGCATCTTGCTGATACAAATCTTCGTTAATGAAGACTACCTTTTTTGTTCTTTCGCCATCACAGGGTACAATTTGTTTAAATACCTTTTTTGCCCCCGTTTCATTGATATTGTCGGCGTTGGCATTTTGTACTTCCAAACGCACTTCTACTTCTTTATCTCTACCGTAGCATGCTACTTCTACGTAAAATGTATAATACCCATCGGAATATTCGGTATATGCGTCCAAAATAGCCGCATTCCATTCGGCATCTTCAGAAACGTTCTTCACGGTAATGCCTTCAGGAACGTAATCATAATCCATATCCGTGTAAAGGAAAATTTCCGCCTTGGGGTTATCAAAAAGGACTTCTTCGCAAAGTGCCATCGCGCCGTCAACGTCCGCTTCACCATACGAACAAGCAATATCTTCGCCCGTAAGCAAATTGCTTAATTCCGTCGTTACGTTCGCTTTATATTCCGCTGTCACACGTTCCGCCAAAAACGTCGCTTTATCCTCAGCATAGATTACCGATACGATACCATCTTTCGACCAAACCTCTTCCGTGAAGGTTAAAACCTCATCTACTGCTCGTTCAAAACGGGTTTCCCCTTCTAAACTCGTACGCATACTCGCAGAAGAATCCAAAATAACGATTACCTCTCGTTCTTCTACCTGGTTGAATAAAATTTTTACAGGTTTTGCCAAAATGGCAGCACAAGCGGTAAGCATAAGCACCTGGCAAATAATGAGAAGGATATTTCTCAGCTTGCTGACAGGGATTTTCTTCTTCTTGTACTTTAAACTCAATTTCCAGACGTACGTACTGGATATATATTTTTGTTGGTAATTCGGCTTGATGATATAGATGATAATTAATACCGCTATACCCAGCAAACCCAATAACCCTAAAGGTGCTAATAAAGTCATAATTCCATGATTCCTACTTTTTTACAATTCTCCAAGCAATACTTTTTATTGACCGTCACGTATTGC
>JAFVQP010000057.1 GCA_017504735.1 Clostridia bacterium
CTCACTGGCACGTCTTTGCTCGGTACGGCGGCAAGCCTTGTGCTTTACGCATTGATTTTGGCACTCGTTATCAGCTTTATCCTTGCCGTTATCGCTATCTTCGTTAAGAAACCCGACGGCTTGGTAATCACCGTTGTATTCTTCGTAACGTGGGTTGCGGCTGCTTACGCACTTTCCGTACTCATCCTTACGTCCTATCTCAACACGGTTGTTATCACGTTCGATTGGTATTCCATCGGGCTTGCCGTTGTTGGTGCGTTCTTCTACTGGATTTTGATGCTTGTGAAGACGGGCGGCAGCGCTTGGATGAACACCTTGCATTTCTTCTTCTCGCTTGCAATCTCCGCGGCGATTATCCTTGCCGTTACCTATGACGGTCATACGACGGCGCAGGTTATCAACAACAACCACGTTGCTTATACTTGGATTATCTTCGGCGTTTTGGGCGCGTCCATTTTGAACCTTTTCATCGCGTCCTGCCGCGCAATGGATACGAAGGGCTACAGCGGCGACTTGTTCCGTTACATTTTGCAGGTTATCCTTGCCCTTGGCACCTGCTACTTGATGTATCATCTTGAAATGCAAAACGATTTCTCCGTAATCCTTTGCCTTGGCGCTGCGATCGTTGCAGTAATCCAAATCCTTATGGTAAGCGGTCAAATCAAATATCAGCACACCAAGAAAGTAAAAGAAACGAAGACTGACGCTGTAAAAGACTTCACCGTAGAAGAAACGATTGAAGCATACGCATACGAAGGCGGCCCCGTTGCCGGCGTAGAAATGGCTGAACTTGCAACCAACGAAAACGCTGAAAACGGCGAAGAGCTTACGGAAGCTGGTCAATACAGCGGCAAGAACTTCGACGCGTTCATCGCTACCCTTTCGGATGATGAAAGAGACGAATTTATCGATTTGTACGTATTGAAGACCAACGGTGCTATGCCCGAAATTCCTACGTACGAAGTTGGCGCAGAAAACAAACAATTCTTCAAGAAAGTGTTCATCTATCTTGGTTTGTACAGAGAAAAAATCTCCAACGCACTCCTTGCTAAGATTTACGCGCACAGCAAGAAACTCGATAACTAAAACCATTGAAAAGTTAAAAGAGCCGATTGTAAAATCGGCTCTTTTCTTTTTATAACCCGTTACTGTTCTCTCATCTGCCCAAGGAAGCAAATCACAGCGATTGCCGTTATTGCCACACAATACAATAAAATCGGCAAAACGTGCATTGCCGCAAGTCCAAAATTTCCGCTGAACAACGCTTTCTCCATTTCTACCGCATGAACGAATGGCAGTACGTTGGCAATTTTCTCAAAAAGACCGCCTACGTGCTTTAAATCAAACCATATCCCCGAAAGAAACGCAGAAAGGTTCGTAAGCAACGCTCCGCAAATACCACCAACCTGCTTGACGCTAAAAACACTTCCGCACAAAAGCCCAAGGGCGATATTGAAAATCGCCATAGGAATTATCCCGATAATCGCATATAGGATATTTACGCTGACCGTAAG
>JAFVQP010000058.1 GCA_017504735.1 Clostridia bacterium
ACGTAACCCCCGTGATTGTCGCATCCGTACCTTGTACAACGCCGTCAGCGGAAGAAGAAATCCATGCGCCCCAGTCCCAAGCGCCACTATACTTATCTCTATACGTATTACCGTCGCCACTCGTATTACAATACACCAAACTAGAATCTTGAATCGGTTGATAACCAATACCCGAATCAACGTTCAAGCCCCAACGCAATGCGTCGTATGCAGGGCCTCTTTCGTACTTATCCGCTTCCGCATCATAATATGCATAACAATCATCAATAAAAGCACAGATTTTTTCCATCATGCCTTTATTCATAGCCGTTTGTTTAGATACGGTAATGATATTGCCTGCAAGACCTTCACCTGCCATATAGCCAGCAAATTCATTGGTCGCGTTTTTCGATACGGGAAGAGGATACGTTTCCCACCAATCCGTTGTATCTACTTTTTGAGAGTCACTCTTACCTGCATTTGCATCAATTTCCGTCGAAGACGTAATCGAACCAGGATACCATTGAATACCAATCTTACCCGCCGTCGTTCTCTTATCGTTGCTAAATTGTTGCGAGAACCAGTTCGGGTCGATTAAACCTTCTTGGCAAATTTGACGAAGATAATCCAAATAGGGTTTAAACGTACCGTCCGTCGTAGAGAACGCAACTTCGTTATTGCTATTTACATAGAAGCCGTAAGGCGCAACGGGTACGCGCCCCCACATCAACGGCATCCACGTTTCCAATGTACCAAGGCTAGTACCGCCACCTGCGGTGGAGAACCCGAAATAGTCTGCGCTAGCAAGCCCCTTATTCTTAAATACTTTTATGTATCTCGCAAAATAGATAAGGTCTTCCGGTGTTTCGGGCATCCATGCACCACCATTGGTTACCGTTGCCCCTGCAGGAATATATACGTTGCTCCCCGTCGTAACGTTACCGTTTTGGTCATAGTTGCTCGTAAGCGCTCTATATTCATTTGCCCAATCTTCACGAATCTTCAAAGACCAAGTCGGCGCGTTAGAGGGCGTCCAAATCGCATTCAAATTACCATTTGCATCCTTAATTACGTTTTTAGTAAACGCTTGACTGCTATCGGACAATACTTTGCTGAAATTAGGCATTTTTTCAAGCCAAGGAGTCCAATCTTCCAATAATACGCCTTGATTACGTAAAGATTGGAATGACGTAAAGTCGGGGAATGCAACAATATTCGGTTTGTTGTTTGAGCTAAACCCAATCATAACGGAGTTCGTGAAATCCGTGGTTGCATTAATCGTGATGTTCAAATCATAATTATCCGAAACCCACTTTTTATACGGGTCATTGTCCGTGGTGGGCGTATTCGTCCAACCATTAACCAACAACGAAACGTTGTATTTCGTGTTGTCACCACCAGATGCACCACCGCCACCACCGCAGCCTAATGAAACACAACCTAATGTCAATACGGACGTGATTGTTGCCAAAATTTTCAAAAACTTTCTTTTCATCATTTTTTATCTCCTTTGTTAGCCTTTTACCGAGCCAACATAAACTCCTTTAGAAAAATATTTTTGGAAGAACGGATACACCAAAAGAATGGGAACGCTACCCACTACTGTAAGTGCCATTTTCATCGTCATATCGTCCACCGTTCCAATATTCATAATCCCTTCCAACGCATCCAAATTCCCTTGGTTGATTTGATTGAGGTTATTAAACGATATTTGTATATAATATTGTAAAGGCCACAAAGCGCTATTATTACGAACGTATAAGAAAGCGTCAAACCAACTATTCCAATGTCCTACCATCGTGAACAATCCAATTGCCGCCATAACAGGCATGGACA
>JAFVQP010000059.1 GCA_017504735.1 Clostridia bacterium
ATTCCGTGAGAATTGACTCGGTTAGAGGAAACGCGGCGGGGATTCAGGTTGAAATCACCCTGCGCGAGGAAGCGGATAAAGCGGTATACGTCAATGGCAGACGAACATCGAAATATACGGTAGAAAATGGCAAAATCACGGTCAAAGTACCGCTCACCGCCGTTACCGTTGAAGTGAAATAAAAATTATATTATATAAGGAGAAATAAAATGAAGAAAATCAGCTGTTTAGTTATGAGTGCGTTCATGGCAGCTTCCGTTTGTGCCTTTGCAGGTTGCAAAGAAGGAGTAGACAACATTGAAAGCGATCATTACGAAATTCGAATTGCTTGTCAATCGGAAGATTCTGAGCAAAAGCTCATGGAGAAATTGATTGCTGCGTATGAAAAGGATCATCAGGACGTTACGGTCAAGCTTGAATCGTTCACGGGTAAGGATTTCGAAGTATTCATGAACCAAGTTTCGCAAGACCAAGCGAATTCTCCGCACATTATTTGGACGTCGGATACCTATCATGCAAGATGGGAACAGTATTTTACCGATCTTCGTCCATTCTATGAAAGAGACGCGTCGACCGATTACAGCTTGTACTACGATTCGATGATGGATACGGCTTCCATCAACGGACGTTTCAAGCCTACGAAAAACTACAAGGGCTCGTTCAGAAGCGACGACCTTGATACCTCGGATGGTTTAGAGGATTATGCACACCATTCGGAATACGGTTTGTATTTCGCTCCCAGAGATTATAACAAGCCCACGATTTTGTGCAATTTAGGCTTGTTTGAAAACCTCGATATGCAGTACGAAGAGTATTATAAGGTGAAAGAAGGCGTAGCGGAAATGCCTGCTGATTACGTTTCTACCACGGCAAGAGTGGAAAGCATTGTCGCGAACGAAAATTGGAACGAATTGACCGATTTGTTTGACTTTTCGAAAACGACGGCGGAAAGAATCCAGTACGTTATCAATTATGCAGGCAGTATGGGTGCGGATGGACAACTCGTGGTAAAAGCATGGCAAGGTAAAACCGTATTGGATTTGAAGCTTAGCTGGGAGCCTAGCTACACGACTTTCATGAACGCGTTGGGTATTGAAAACATCATCAATAGCGACGGTACTTTAAATCTTTCTAGCCACGCTGCAGCTTTGGAACAGCTTCATGGGTATATGTACGCAGAAAACAATTTATATTATTCGGACGTAGACGACGCTAACTTCAGAAACGGTGAAACGTTTATGAGAGTCGCTTCCAGACCCGCTGTATTTTCCTATAGTGAGAACTTAGTTAAGATTCATAACGACTATTATCAGAAGCACGGCAAAATGCCTTTGCAGGCGATTCGTATTCCCGTTGAGAAAATTGCGGGCGGTTGCTCTGGTTATGCAATCAACAGTATTTATGAAGGCAAGGGGATCACGGTAAACGGCAACTATAAATCTTATGCAGATATTTGCTGGGATTTCATCAAGTTTATCATTTCGAAGGAAGGCCAGGAAATTGCGGGCGAAACGGGTGCGAATATTCCCATTTTACGTTCTTTGTATAACGCGAAGGAAAATGGTGGTGAAACCCCTGCATGGAGAAAGGTTAAAGGTCTTGAACACATGGATCAAGACGCATGGTTCTCCGGCGAAGAATTGAAGCAAGAATGGTTCAACATTTATAAAGCAAATTACAGAATTAAATTCAGACAAACCATTCAAACCTTCTTCACCAGCTTCCAGAGAAAGGACTACAACGGTGGTTCGTTGGCAGAATTGATTGAAAAGACGAACGATAACTACAATGCGGCGAAGCCGACGGAGAATCTTCGTTAATTACATTTTATAAAGGCAAAATCCAGCAATAAGGAGAAAATCGATGAGTAATCAAATTATCTCTTTGCCAAAAGAAAAGAAAAGCGATAAAGCGATACGTTTTTTGAAGAAAAACGTACCGTGCTGGTTGTACATTGTGCCGGTTGTCTTGGGTATTATCTTCTTTACGATCGTACCCATGGTAACCTCGCTTGTATATTCCTTTAGAGGATTTTATAATCCTGAAATGCGCGGCCCGGAAGCGGCGGGCGGCTTCAGTTTATCAAACTTCTCGTACTTTTTCACGCCTGGTTCCGCTTATGGTATGAACACGTTTTTAACTTCGATCAGCACTACGTTTGTGTTTACGATCGTCAGTTTGGCGTTGCAGATCCTTGGGTCGTACGGCGTAGCGCTTTTCTTAAACCAAAAGACAAAAGGGATTAAGGCGTTCCGAATTCTTTACTATTTGCCCAACTTGATTCCTGCGGTAGCAGGCACGATGCTTTGGGCGAATATTACTAGCACGCGTGGCGGTTATTTGAACAGCTTATTAGAAATGGTAGGACTGCCAGGGTATACGTGGTACGAATCCTCGGACTCGGTATTGCCTACGTTACTGTTCGTCAATATCTTTTCTTGGGGAGGCACGGCAATTATGTGGTTGTCGCAAATGCAGAACATTCCGCAGGAAATGTACGAGTCGGCAGATCTTGATGGGGCAAATTATTTCCATAAAACCTTCAAGATTACGATTCCGATGTCTACAGCTATGATGTTCTACGTTATCGTTACCAGTATGATCGGCGGTATCCAAGCCTTTACAAACGTTAAACCGTTGTATGATAAGTTCCAAGAATCGAAATTGAATTTCATCGTTGTGTACATATACGACCTTGCTTTCGGTACAATCGAAAACGGTATGAGTAAGGCGTGTGCGCTGTCTTGGATTTTGTTCGTAATTATTGCCATTATGACTTTGATACTCTTCAAAACGAGTAAAAAGTGGGTTTATTACGGAGAGGAGGTATAACGATGGAAGAAACGAAACGTTCGCAAGTTAAAGCGAAAGCGATTGCGTTTTTATGCACGAAATACTTCTTTTTAGCATTAGTCTCTTGCGTATTTCTTTTCCCGATATACGTATTGCTGATCTCGTCGGTTATGCCCGATAAGGACGTTACGTTGAAAGCGTTGTGGCCCACAGGCTTTAACATTGCAACGTATGGAGAGTTCTTTAACAATAGCGCATATTTGCGTTACGTATGGAATACGCTGTTCGTTTGTATTATGAACGTTAGCGGTATATGTATTGCCTCTTCCTTGACGGCATACGCGCTTACAAAACTCGATTTCTTTGGCAGAGATTTTATTTTCGGTATGATTATGGCGGTGGTGCTGTTGCCGAGTACGGTGCTTTCCATTCCCTTGATGATTATCTATCGTCAAATCGGTTGGGACGGTACGCTGTATCCGCTGTGGGTGCCTATGTGGCTGGGCGGCGGTACGATGAACATTTTCCTTGTCCGTCAATTTATGCGCGGCATACCCAACTCCTATTGCGAAGCGGCGCAAATCGACGGCACAAACAGCTTTGAAATTTTCCTGCAAATCGTTTTGCCGATGATAAAACCCATCCTTACCTATCTTGCGGTAACGGGCTTTATCGGTACGTGGAACGATTTCCAAGGTCCGTTGACGTACGTCGGCTCGGTAGGCTATAAGGCGAGAGATAAATGGACGTTGTCCCTTGCGCTGTATTTCGATTTTGTAAACCCCAGCGGCAACACGATGCCCAACGTACAGGCGGCGGTAGGCGTGATTATGATGATTCCCTGCATGATTTTGTTTGGATTCTTCCAAAAAACGATTATGGAAGGGATCTCTTCCGTGGGTGTAAAGGGGTAACGTGAAAACGATAAAGCTTAATGAAGCTGTGTTTTTTTAACACGGCTTTTAACCG
>JAFVQP010000060.1 GCA_017504735.1 Clostridia bacterium
ACGTCCGAAACGATTATCGGTACGATGATGTCGAAGTGGATTCAATCTTACCGTGATTTGCCCATGAAACTCAATCAGTGGTGCAACGTTATGCGTTGGGAAAAGACGACCCGTCCTTTCCTTCGTACCAGCGAATTCTTGTGGCAGGAAGGTCACACGGCGCACTCTACGGCGGAAGAAGCGGAAGCAGAAACCCAAGCAATGCTTGAAACGTATAAGGAATTTGCGGAAAATTGTCTTGCAATTCCTATGTTGACAGGTCGTAAAACGGAAAAAGAACGTTTTGCGGGTGCTGTGGCAACCTATACCATGGAAGCAATGATGCACGATGGTAAGAGTTTGCAGGCAGGTACTTCCCACTATTTGGGGCAAAACTTTGCGACGGCATTTGACATTCAATTCTTGGGTAATGACAGTGCGCATAAGACGGCATATACGACCTCTTGGGGCGTTTCTACCCGTTTAATCGGTGCGGTTATCATGACCCACGGCGATGAACGCGGTTTGGTGTTGCCTCCCGTGGTTGCACCTATTCAATGCGTAATCGTTCCTATTGCGGCAAAGAAAGCAGGCGTTATTGAAACGTGTGAAGGCTTAAAAGCAAAATTGGAAGAAGCAGGCGTTCGCGTGGCACTCGACACGACGGACAACAGTCCTGGTTGGAAGTTTAACGAATGGGAAATGAAGGGTGTGCCTGTACGTATAGAGCTTGGTCCTCGTGATATTGAAGCAGGTAAGATGCTTTGCGCAAGACGTGACAATTTGGAAAAGGTAGAATTGCCTTTGGAAAATGCAGTAGAAAGCGTGAAAGAATTGCTTACAACGGTGCAAAAGGGCTTGCTTGAAAAAGCAAGGGCGCATCGTGATAGCCGTATTGTATATGCGGATGATATGGCAGGAATTTTGGCTGGCGTAGAGGCTGGTAATTTTGTAAAAGCAGGCTGGTGCGGTTGCAGAGAATGTGAAGACAAAATCAAGGAAGAAACGGCGGCTACGGCGCGAGTTTATGCGGAAGGCGAGACGCGTGAAACCTGCGCAGTTTGCGGTAAAAAGGCAGAACACGTTATTGTGTTTGCACGCGCATATTAAGAAAACTACAGCGAAAAAAGCGTGGATGTTCTCTACATCTGCGCTTTTCTTTTTTGTGGGGTAAAATAGGGCTCAACGCATACATGGTATGCCCATTTCACTAAAAATAGGCAATTTTCTCGCATATGCGCGTATATTCGTATGCGTGCGCGTATAAATAATGTAGGAAATTTGCGCAATGCACTTGACGAAAAGGCAAAAAAATGTTATTATAGTATTATGGATAATAATAACGAAATCAACCAAAAGGTTGCAAAAAATTTAATTGCTTATCGCAAAGCGGCGGGCTTTACGCAAGCGGAAGTGGCGGAGAAAATCCACTATTCTGACAAGTCTGTATCGAAGTGGGAATCTGGGAACGGCATCCCCGACGTCTATACGTTAATGCAGCTTTCAAAGCTGTATGGCGTAAGTATCAACGCCTTTTTAGGAGAAGAGGTAGAATACAAGAGGAAAGAGAAATCGTTTGGCTTGCAAATCCTTATTATGCTGTTATCTAGCGGTATTGTATGGCTAGTGGCGATTTTTTCCTTTGTACTTTTGCAAATTCTTAAA
>JAFVQP010000061.1 GCA_017504735.1 Clostridia bacterium
CTTCATTGTCATCGTGGAAGATAAACCCATCAAACTGCAAAAAGACGAGCTTTCCGAGGCACGCTGGTGTACCCCTGAAGAAGCCATGCAGCTGATACGTAAAAATACAACGGCAGAATTTTTCTTGAACAATGCCATCCGCGAACTGAAGAAAAAAATTTAACCCTCTTTATCCCCTGCCTATGGCATGGGGATTTTTTTTGCCCGTATGGGCATTTTTTTACCCTCACACCATTGACTTTTGACGGAAAATTTGTTACAATAAAGAGGATAATATTTTTTATCCCCAACGTGGCGGAAAAAGGAGTGTTTAGCGTGAACAAAATCGGGTTCGACAACAAAAAATACCTGTCCATGCAATCGGAAAAAATTCAAGAACGCATCGATGCCTTCGGGGATAAATTGTACCTTGAATTCGGCGGTAAGCTGTTTGATGATTTCCACGCTTCACGCGTTTTACCTGGGTTTGAGCCTGACAGTAAAATCAAGATGCTGTTAAAACTCAAATCGATGGCGGAAATCCTCATCGTCATTTGCGCAAACGATATCATCAAAAACAAATACAGAAGCGACTTAGGCATCACCTACGACGCCGACGTTATTCGTCTTATCGACATTTTCAAAAGCAAGGGTTTGTTTGTAGGCAGCGTGGTAATGACCATGTATCAAGCGCAACCTGCAGTGGATAGCTTTATCAAGCGTTTGGAAAACCTCGGTATTGCCGTATATAAGCACTACCCCATCGAAGGTTACCCTTCCGACGTACCCAAAATTGTCGGCGAAGACGGTTACGGTAAAAACGAATACGTACCCACGTCCCGCCGCCTTGTCGTTGTCACCGCACCCGGTCCTGGCAGCGGTAAAATGGCAACCTGTATGTCACAATTATACCACGAACATTTGCGTGGGGTAAAAGCAGGCTACGCGAAGTTTGAAACCTTCCCGATTTGGAATTTGCCCCTTTCCCACCCCGTAAACGTAGCGTACGAGGCGGCAACTGCCGATCTCAACGACGTCAATATGATTGACCCCTTCCATTTGGACGAGTACGGCTCGCTAGCGGTCAATTACAACCGCGACGTGGAAATTTTCCCCGTCGTATCCGCAATGCTTGAAAAAATCCTCGGCTTCTGCCCCTACAAATCCCCTACGGATATGGGCGTAAATATGGCAGGGAACTGCATTGTGAACGACGAAGCCTGCCGCGAAGCCTCGAAAAATGAAATTATCCGCCGTTATTATGCGGCTTTGTGTGACTCCAAGAAAGGTCGAGTTGCCAAAGACGTCGTAGCGAAGTTGGAACTTTTGATGCGTAAATCGGGTATCACCACCGAAGACAGAAAGGCGGTAGCCCCTGCCCTTGCCAAGGCGGAAGCATCCGGCAACCCTGCGGCGGCAATCGAGTTAAACGACGGTCGTATCGTGACAGGTAAAACCAGCGATTTATTGGGCGCAAGCGCCGCTTGCCTTTTGAATGCTTTGAAAGCGCTTGGCGAAATCGATGATAAAATCGAACTCATCTCCCCTACCATTATCGAACCTGTGCAACGCTTAAAGGTCAAGCATATGGGTTCGATAAACCCCCGTTTGCACACGGATGAAGTGCTGATGGCGCTTGCGATTTGCGCAGTAAACGATCCGAAAGCAAAAAAAGCAATGGCACAGTTGGATAACCTGAAAAACTGTGAAGTACATTCCACCGTTATGTTGGCATATGCCGACGAACATACCTTTAAATCTCTCGGTCTTCACGTTACTTGTGAACCTGAAAGATAAAACAACTTATCTATATAGAAAAAACCGAGCTCAGCCGAGCTCGGTTTACTTTTTATACGTCAAGTTTTAAATCACCAAATTTTATCCATTCTTTCTTACGCATAAATTCGGAAATTACAATATTCAATACCGCAGGCAATACAATCATCAAAAGGATAATTCCTACGCCGCCAAGCCAACCCGACGTATAGTTGAACAAGTCAAACACACCGACCAAACCGCTGGTACCCATACCGCCCCCCGATGCGCCGCACTTTAACCCAAACACACAGGTTGCCAAAGGACCGCAAATCGCACTAGAGATTATCATCGGCAACATCGTAATCGGCTTTTTCATAATGTTGGGAATTTGCAACATACTCGTACCAATCCCCTGCGCAATCAAACCGCCTACGCCGTTTTCACGGAAACTCGCCACAGCAAAGCCTATCATATGGCACGCACAGCCTACCGTTGCCGCACCGCCCGCCAAAAGCATTGCCTCGTAGTTCTCCCCTGCCGCACCAAGCGCGAGGACAGGACTGGATACCGCAACCCAAATGGCGGCGGACGAGGTAGGCATGGTCAAAAGCACGCCCATTACCACCGCAATCACTATCCCCATCACAAACGGAGTGATTTCCGTCGCAACCGCAATCAATTTACCCAACTGATTGACAAGCCAAATGAACGGATAGGAAACAAATACACCGACAAACGACAAAAGCAACGCACCCAAGGGAATCAACAAAATATCCAGCTTTGTCTTTCCTGCGTAAAGCTGTACAAGTTCTACAACGAGCATCGTCGTTACGTATGCGCCGATGGGGTTACCAGGCGCACCCAAAGCCAATGCGGTAAACCCTGCCTGCCCGGGCATCAACTTATCCGCAAACGCCCCGACCATACCTGCTACCGCCGACGAAAAGACAAGCAATTTATGTTTTCCAAGCGCATGCGCAATCCCTACGCCGATCCCTGCGCCCATCAAAGATTTTGCGATATTTGCAATATACCCTAAGGTATTGCCTATGTAGTTATCCCCTATCCAGCCTGCAATTTGCGCCAAAATCGTCCCTGCAATCAGGGTAACGAACAGCCCTTGCGCCATCCCTGAAAATGCGGTGATAAACCAACGCTTGGGAAGTGCCTTGAGATAGGCTACTAATTTACTTTTTCCCATAGCTTCTTTTTCCTGCCCTTCCGTTATGGCAACTTTTTCATTTTCTTCCATACTGTAAAACTCCTTTACAAGATAGTTACATTATACACCATCAATCGATAAAAAGCAAGCGGTTTCAAGCAAATCGATAAAAATTTATCTATTCGATAAATTTTAACGAAAAAAGGGAGCAATTTGCTCCCTTTGGGGTGAAATTGTATCTTCGATACAGTGAAGTTATGCCTTTCGGCATAGTGAAGTTGCGCTTTTTGCGCAGTGAAGTTTTTTACCGATGGTAAAAAGTTATTGCTATTATTTATAACAGCCACAACTTGCCGACAGGCAAACTTCACTTTGAGCGTAGCGAAAAACTTCACTTGGAACAAACTTCACTTTCACACAGTGAAAACTTCACCAACCTCACTTGCGTTCAAAGCTATCGCAGCAGGTACAGCTTTCCGCGTTGCAGTCGCAGGTATTCCCCACGTGAATTTTGCGAAGCGTGCAGTAATCCCCTGCGCGGTTGTACTTACATTCCGTCACGCCGCAACCGATACTTGTGTTCACTTCTTGTACATTTTCATTCATCATAATAAAAAACCCTCCTTTTTAGGTAAAAACAGTATGCGTAAAGTTGTGAAAGATTATTGACATTTTTGAAAATTTCTTGTACAATATAGCTGAAAAGAATATGGACGGCAATTTTCGTCCCAAAAGGAGGATATGTATATGAAGGTTATTTTATTGGCAGACGTGAAAGGCACAGGTAAAAAAGGCGACGTTGTAGAAGTTTCCGACGGCTACGGCAAAAACTTCCTCATTAAAAAAGGAATGGCAAAAGCGGCAACCGCAAGCAACGTACACGAAGCGGAACAAAAGAAAGCTGCGCAGGCTTTCCACAAGGCAGAAGAAATCAAGGCAACCAAAGCCCTTGCAGAAGCCTTGGACGGCAAATCGGTTATCGTTAAAATTAAGGTGAGCGAAAACGGCAAGGTATTCGGCAGCGTAACGTCCTTGCACGTAGCAGAATCCCTCGCGGCAATGGGTTATGACATCGACAAAAAGAAAATTAAGATGGAAGCTTTGAAAGCGCTTGGTTCTTGCCCTGCGGAAATCCGTTTTATGGAAGGCATTTCTTCCAAAATCACCGTTGTTGTAGAAGCGTTATAATAGGTATTATATATTATGGAAGAAAAAGAAATCGGATTAAAGGAAGACGTGCCAGCCGCAGAAGCGAGCCTGGGCACCGAGCTTCCTAAAAAAATTACAAAAGAAGATTTTCAGTTGGCGGAAGCCACCACGAAAGCGAAAATATTTCAGTGGGTAAAGGTGACCTTAATTAATATAATCGCTTCTTTTTTGATTGCTTTTACGGTATATGCCTTGATTAAGCCGAACAAATTCACAATCGGCGGCATTTCCGGTATGGCGGTTTTAATTAATCACATGTTCCCCGCATTGGAAATCGAATATATTACATTTTCCTTGAACATTCCCCTGCTCATCTTGGCGGTGATCTACCTCAAGCGTAAGTTTGCCATTTTATCGGTTATGAACATCGGGTTGCAATCCCTTTGGTTGTTTCTTTTTAGACAATTCAATATGGATACCATAGATTTTTCCGGCGGAGCGAATGCGGATAAAATTTTCGCCGCAATCGCAGCAGGGCTTTGTTTCGGTTTGGCAATCGGGCTTGCTTATAAAATCGGCAGCAGTACGGGCGGCGGAGATATCATGGCGGTGCTTATTCAACGCAAGGTTGGTGCGTCCTCTATCGCATGGATTTTGATGGGTATCAACGCAACCGTTATCGGGTTGTCCTTCTTCGTCTTCTATGATGACAAACTCAGCCTCGCGTACAATTTGTTGCCCATTATGTTGTCCGTATTTGAAGCATACATAGAAAGTAAGACAAACGAGTTTGTTACCAACGGCGCGCAATCGGCAAGAGAATTCCGTATTATCACGGACAAGCCCGAAGAAATGGCACGCGCTCTTATGAAAGAGCTTAGCCGCGGCGTTACCGCAATCCCTGCAACGGGTATGTACACGAAGATTACCCACACCATGTTGTTGTGCGTGGTAAGCCGTAGACAGGTTGCTACCTTAAAGCGCATCATGAAGCAGGTTGACCCTGACTCGTTTGCGGTTATGTCGAACACTTCACAGGTACTCGGTTTAGGGTTCTATACAGGTGAATAAGTAACTAAAAAAGGAGCAAGTTTTCTAAAAAACAAGCTCCTTTCTCCTTTTCTCCTAGCTAAACAAATAAAATGCCCAAAATTCCTTTATTTCCACGGCATCCAGCGATTTTTACGGCATTTTTAC
>JAFVQP010000062.1 GCA_017504735.1 Clostridia bacterium
TATATCTTACCATAAACTATCTTCCTTTGTCAAGCATTTTTTTAAACTTTTTTGAAATTTTTTTAACTTTTTTCAAGTTTTTTAATTTCTCGAAGTTTTTCAGTTTTGCTTGCCACCCCCGCGAGGACAGCTTGTATATCTTATCACTTTGAAAAACTTTTGTCAAACGTTTTTTTGCACTTTTTTAAACTTTTTTTTAACTTTTTTAAAAAATCTTTTCCCGTTCATTTTCAATCGCTCGTAAGCCCATTTTCCCTTGACATCGCGCGCGCGTGCGTGTACAATATTATATATATTATATACGGTAAGACACTTTTTAAACCTTACCAAAAGGAAAAGCGCAATGTTTTTAAAATTAAGAGTACTTTTTACCATACTTTCCGCCCTTTGCCTTACGTTTGCCATTACCGCAGGAGCGCTGTGGGGGTTCCTTTGGACCATTATTTTAGGGTTAGGCGCCTTGTTATTTTTCATGTTAATGCTCATATGCAAACGCGCACAGGAAAACCAAGAACAAAAAGAGGAAGAAGATAGAAAATTTTTCACCTATCAACCCAACCAAGATTCAAACGACAAAAACAACGAAAATTTACAATAATTTGTGAAAATTTTTTAATATATTTATATTCACCTTATTGACAAAAAACAATTCAAATTATATAATAATAACATAAAATTAAAAGGAGGCACGCCTTATGACTTTTGATAAATGGTTTAACCAGCAATCCGTACTTGTAAAAGCCATTCTCCTTCTCCTTCCCGTTGTTGGTTGGATTTGCGAATGTCTTGTAAGATTGTCCGTTGCGCTTAGAACAAAAAACATCATCCACATCGTTGTTTTCCTTGCGTTCTTGTTTATCGGTTGGGGTTGGTTCCTCGGTGTAATCGATTTCGTTTACATGCTGATGACTGGCCACTTAATTCTTGCTGATTAATTCAGGTGAAAGTGAAAATCCGCTTCGATTGAAGCGGATTTTTCTTTTGCTGCCGTCTTTGATTTTAATCGTTCGATTTCAACGACGTTGTCATTTCAATTTTTAAAATTTTCGGGGCAATCAATAGGTCAGTGATCACAACAAACAACATTACCACCAAAAAACTAAACACATACGCCGTCCACTTGGCGTCCCCCAACGACCCAAAGTCCAAATACATCAAGACAAACGCAATCAGCGCCATGCCCAAGCCCACACCGACAATCGCACCAACAATTGCCATCATCAGGATTTCACGGTAAATATACCCAAGCACCTCTTTCCCATGATACCCCAAAACGCTGAGCGTCGCTATTTCCTTTTTACGTTCCCCAACGTTGAGATTGGTGAGGTTGTAAATAACAAACACACAAAGCAGCAGGGCGAAAATAATTACCACAATCGCAATCGCCGCAATACTATCCCGCATCCCCACAAAGGATCCGCCGTCTTCCGCCAAAGCCTCCGCAACGTCCAAGATTGCAAACCCCGCAAAAGCCAACGCCGTCGCGCCCGCAACCGACAAGACCGTCATGATCAGGTGTTTTTTGTATCGGAAAATGTTCCGAATGCTTGATTTATACTTGAAAGACAACGGTTTCCAAAGAAAAGGTATTCTTTCTAGTAAAATGCGTTTACCCGCCTTCGGCGCCTTTGCCGTCAACAACTCCGCAGGTTTTTCCTTCAAGGAATTACGACATACCGTATAGGTAACAAGAAGCACCACCGCCGCCATTGCCACAAACGCAATAATCCCTGATAAGGGGTATAAATTCTCGCTCTTCGGCGGCATATAAAACATCGTTTCAAAAGCAGGGTAGATTACCGCAGGTAAAACTGCAAACCCGACCACCATACCAACCGACACGGAAATGATACAACATATCGAGGTTAAAATGAGGTATTTAAGGGTGATTTTTCCATCACGCATACCAAGTGATTTTAAGCACCCTATGATATGTCTATCCTCTTCCACCATACGGGTGACCGTGGTCATTACAACAAGCGCCGACACCGCCGTAAAGAAGATAGGGAAGATTAAGGTGATTACCGACACCTTATCGCAGTAGGAATCCAGCGCCGCCGTACTTTTATTTTCCCGTACGGTCAAAAATTCATACCCTTCACCAAGCTCCGCCGTCAACACCTCGATGGCATCGTCCACCTTTTCCTCGTATTCCTGGGAAAAGAAATCCCTACCGTCAAACCCTGTCAACTGTACGTACGCATCCGTAATCGGGAAAGGCAACATACAAAAATCACGGTCAAAGTAAACGATTTTTTTCAAATACCCGTCCTGTTCACGAGTTTCCGCATCTACATACGGTTCACCAAATTGATCGTAGATTTGCGAGTTCGCAATCACACCCACCACCGTACAAGAAATCCCGAAAACCTTAATTTCAGAATTCAACGCATACACGGGTATCTCATTACTCTTTCTTTCCACCAAAATCTCATTCATTTTTTCAGGGTAACGCCCTTCTTCCAACACAAGCGTATTGATTTCCCTGTCAAAATCATCCATCACGTAAACACGTGTACGCGTTTCCTCATCCAGCGGATCCATTTTATCCACGCAAGACAAGGTTTCCGCCCGCTTTACAATATCCAATGCGGAAATTTTCTCAACGGTTTCCTGCGAAAATCCTTTTTCATCTTTACATTTCACAATGATATCGTAGAAGGAATCCTTTTCCATTTGCGCGCTGAACGAATCCTTTATCGTGGGTGACAAAGTGCCCAACCCCGCCACAAACGCAATCCCCAACGTCATGATTACAATGATAGAAACGAACCGCGCAATATTATTTTTTACACTGCGTAAAATCGATTTCAAATACGCTTTCATTACCACTCAATCTCCGCAACGTCCTTGGGATTTTCAACAATTTCCGTCTTCACGGCTTGTCCGTTCTTTATGTAAATCACTTTATCCGCCATCTCTTTCAATGCGCTGTTGTGGGTAACAATGATGACCGTTTTACCGTGTTGTTTGCACGCATCGTGTAAAAGTTTTAATATCGTTTTCCCCGTTGCATAATCCAACGCCCCCGTCGGCTCATCGCAAAGCAAAATGCGTGGATTTTTCGCAATCGCCCTTGTGATGGATACACGTTGCTGTTCACCGCCCGACAACTGCGAGGGGAAATTCGCCATACGTTCTTCCAAGCCCACCGATTTCAACACTTCCTCAGGAGAAAGCGCGTTTTTACACATTTCCGTTGCCAACTCCACGTTCTCTAAAGCGGTCAAGTTCGGCATCAGGTTGTAAAACTGAAACACGAACCCCACACTGTTTCTGCGGTAGTCCGTCAACTGCTTTTTATTGAATGCATCTACCTGCGCACCGTCCACCGTCAAAGTACCCGACGTCACGTTATCCATACCGCCAATCACGTTCAAAAGTGTGGTTTTTCCTGCGCCGCTAGGGCCAAAAATGACAGCAAATTCGCCTTCTTCAATTTCAAAATCCACACCATTTAAGGCGTTGATCACGGTACTGCCTACCACGTATTGCTTTTTAACGTCTTTTGCAACAATAATTTTTCCCATATCCACTCACCAAACGCTTCGCCGTTTAATCACGGTCAAAACTCTCAATCATATCCAAAAGCTCCTCAAAATGATAAAGGTCCTCGGGGCTGTAGTAGTCAATGTAAATTCTCCCCTTCTTATCGTTGCCGATTAAGGAAACCTTTGTGCGGAAAGCACTACGCATACGCTCAACAAACACCTTCAATTCCGCACTCTTTGCCGCCGCCTTCGCATCCTTTTCCTGCTGTAAAACCTCAGGGGGCGTCAAAAACGCCTTTACCGCGCGTTCCATTTCGCGTACGGAATAATCACGTTTCAATGCCTCTTCCGCAAATGCATATTGTTGATACTGCGGCACACGCACAAGGGTACGGGCGTGCCCCGCGGACAATTTACCGCATTCCACCAACCCAACCACTTCTGGGGCAAGCGTCAAAAGGCGCAAGGTGTTTGCAACCGCAGGGCGGGATCGACCGATGAGCGCCGCCACGTCGTCTTGCGTAAAGTGAAAATCCTGCACCAGTTGCTTCATTAAATACGCTTCTTCCATCGTACCAAGGTTTTCAGCTTTTAATTTTTCAATAATGGAAAAAGTTTCCGCATTTTTCTCCGTAAACTCATACACACGCACTTCCACGTCGGCAATCCCCATGGTTTTTACCGCGTGAAAATCACGCTCTGCGGCAAGCAAAGCAAACCGCCCGCCATCCTTACGATTTACGGAAAATTCCGGCACACCGTTCAATAAAAAATATGCCGCGCGCGTACGAAGCTCCTTTTTATCCCAATCTTCCAACGTCGTTTCCGTATCAATTAAGCTGATACGCGCGGTACGTTTTTCATATTCAATATTCAATGTCTTCTTGCGTTTTGCTTTACTCATAATTATCCCCTTTAGGGTAAAAACGGAGCCACAATTAGCTCCGTTTTACATTTTATTCTTCTTTTTTATCCTCTTCGTTTAAAGCCTCGTCCGTCGTTTCCTCGATTGCAGGTGCTTCCGCCGAAGTTTCCTCTGCAACAGTGTTCTCTTCCGTCACGGGCGTTTGTTCCGTTTCTTCCGTCGCTTCTTCCGCAGGTTTTTCGTCCTGAATTAAATGTTCCTGGCTAGGGGTTGTCATCGAAGCAAAAGGATTCGCCGCGCGGATTTCATCCTTGCCTTCCATCGCCTCAATTACCTCCTTCCAATCCGCACCCTTCATAAGCATTGCCACTTCTTCGGTGTAAATGGTTTCCTTTTCCACCAATACGCGGGACATATTGTCGAGAATAGAACGATTTTCTTTCAAAAGCTTCACCGCACGTTCGTGCGCTTCGGTAATCAAGCGACGCACTTCCGCATCAATCGCCGCCGCCGTTTCCTGCGAGTAGCCGCCGCGGTTTTGGTGACCGTATTCCATACCCATAAACACGGGCTGATCGCTGTCGTACGCCACAAGACCGAGTTTATCACTCATACCCCATTGCGTTACCATACGGCGTGCAATGTCGGATACGTGTTGAAGGTCAGCGCTTGCGCCCGTCGTTACATCTTGGATAACGAGTTCTTCCGCAACTCGACCGCCAAGGGACATACAAATGTTGTCAACTAGCTTGTTATACGAAACGTCGTTGTCGTCCGTTTCAGGACGGGTCATGGTATAACCTGCCGCTCTGCCACGAGGGATAATCGATACTTCGTGAACAGGGTCGCAATGTTTGCAAAGACACGCAAGCACCGCGTGACCTGCTTCGTGATAAGCCGTACAGCGTTTGTCCGATTCGGTTACGACACGGCTCTTCTTTTGAGGACCCATCAACACTTTGTTGATACCGTCGTACAACTCTAAATTGCCAATCGTGCTCTTCCCTGCGCGCGCCGCCAAAATAGCCGCTTCGTTGAGAAGGTTTGCAAGCTCCGCACCCGAAAAACCTGCCGTGATACGCGCAACCGTCTTAAAGTTTACGTCGGGTGCCATGGGTTTATTACGCGCATGCACCTTCAAAATTTGTTCACGACCCTTTACGTCGGGAAGGTTTACGTTGATTTGTCTATCGAAACGGCCGGGACGAAGCAAAGCAGGGTCAAGGATATCTGCACGGTTGGTTGCCGCCATTACGATGATACCGTCGTTGCTTTCAAAGCCGTCCATTTGTACAAGAATTTGGTTGAGTGTTTGTTCACGTTCATCATGGCCGCCGCCAAGCCCTGCGCCACGGCGTCTGCCGACAGCGTCGATTTCGTCCACGAAAATGATACAGGGTTGATTTTTCTTTGCCATATCGAATAAATCGCGCACACGCTTCGCGCCCACACCCACGTACATTTCTACAAAGTCAGAACCCGAAACGGAGAAGAAGGGCACACCTGCTTCACCAGCAACCGCTTTTGCGAACAAGGTTTTACCCGTCCCCGGAGGGCCTACCAAAAGAACACCCGAGGGGATTCTCGCACCGAGGTTGGAGAACTTTTTAGGCGATTTAAGGAATTCTACTACTTCACGAAGTTCTTCCTTTTCTTCTTCCGCACCAGCAACGTCGGAGAAGCGCACCTTTAAGTTGCTCTGCATTTGCGCCTTGGATTTGCCGATGTTCATCGAGGCTTGGTTTGCACCCGATGCACTGCGCATAATCAACCAGAACATAAGGGCAACCACAACTACCCCCAAAAGAGGTAAAAGGCTCGACCAAATACTGCCTGCGTTGGGGTCAGTAAATTCTACACTAAACGCAACCTGCGAACCAAACCCTTCAAGGAAGGATTGGAAGGACGCGTAATCGTACACGCTAGGCGCAACCGTCGTGAAGGTTTCCAACACTTTACCGTTGGCATCCTTCGCGTACCCCGTCCAATTGTATGCGTCAATATACAACTCCGAAATCGTCCCGTCCGACAGTTTCACAACAAACTCGTTGAAGGTTAATTCCGTCGCCTTATTGATGATGCTGCCCATTAAGCTGTAGAGTAAGAACGCTGCAACTACCGCAACCACAATCCATATAATTGTTTTTGTCTTTTTATTCAAAGTATTAACTCCCTTTGCGTTTTTTGAATGGTTTTATTCTACCATATTCCTAACGCATTTTCAAGTATTTCAAACGCAAATCCGTAAACATTTCACAAATGTTCACCAGCTTTACACATTTTCCTTTTATTTATTGTCGAAGTGTGTCAAAATGAAAAGCTGCCAAGCAAAATTTTTAAGCCGATTGCAAGCAACACCGCGCCGCCAAACATCTCCGCCTTATTTGCAAGCTTTCCGCCAACTGCCTTTCCAATATATACCGCGCCGATAGACAACGCGCAGGTAATCACACCAATCATCGCCGTCGAACCCCACACGCCAAGCGCCAACCCCGCCTCGGACATCTTTAAGGTTTGTAAGGTAAAACCTACCGCCAAAGCATCAATAGAGGTGGCAATTGCCTGCATAAACAGTTTCCCTAAAGTCAACTCATTTTTGTCTTCTTCCGTCGTTAAACGCGTACATGCCCCCAACGTTTCACAATTTTCACAACCATCAGTAGAGGGGTGACACGATTCAATCCATTCCTCAATCCCCTCGTAAAGCATTTTACCGCCTAAAAACGCAAGCAAGCCAAAGGATACCCAAGCCGATGCTTTTTCGAAAAGATCTTGAAACTCATTTGCGATAATCCCTGTAAGGAAATACCCAACAAGCGGCATTAAACACTGGAAAAAACCAAAAAATACACCGATTAACACCGCACGCTTTACAGGCATTTTTGTATCGGACATACCATCGGTCATCGCAACCGCACAGGCATCCATCGCCAACCCTACGGAATACAGTAAAGTCCCAAAAAATCCCATAATCTTCCTTATAAACAGTTTTTCTCTTTCAAAATCTTCAATACGTCCGCAAAAACTTCGTCGGGGGTTTGCGTTCCGTCCACACACGCCACACGGTCAGGTTCCGCTTGCGCCACAGCCTTGTAACCTTCGTAAACACGCTTATGGAACTCCATACCGGCAAGCTCCAATCGATCGTTTTGATCCGCGCCGTGTTTTCTTAAAAACGCCGCTTCGGGGGTCAAATCAATAAATACCGTCACGTCAGGCAAGTATTTTTCAATCGCAAATGCGTTAATTTTCTTGATGAAATCCATGCCCAAGCCGCGCGCGCACGCCTGGTAAGCAAAAGAGGAATCCACGTATCGATCGCAAATAACGAGTTTGCCTTCCGCAAGGGCAGGCTCTACACGGTCTGACAAATGCTGTACGCGCGATGCCGCATACAACAACGCCTCACATTCGTCCGTCATTTCCATATTTTTCCCGCTAAGTAAAATCTCGCGGATTGCTTCCGAAATCTTGCCACCGCCCGGTTCACGCGTAAAAATGTGCGCAATGCCGTTCTTTGTCAAATATTCGCTAAGCAAGCGAAGCTGCGTACTTTTTCCGCAACCATCACAGCCTTCAAAGGTAATAAATTTTCCTCTTGCCATATCATTTTTCCTCTTGAAAGGTTAATATTTTTCCATCTTTTAAGCCGAACACGTTGTTCGCTTTTTGCAATTTTTCTATCTTCTCTTTTGTGATTACTTCCCCGATTTGAAAGAGGGGAACACAAGGGGGAAACAAGCCACAAATCCCTGCGCACACACGATTTTCCGCTTTATTCAACGCCACCCATTCCACCTGTCTATCCGTTGAAATGAGGGGGGCAGGTATTTGTTGAACGCTTTTTCCCACCGATAACGGATATTCTTCAAACAACTGCAAAAGCCTTGTTTTTAATAGGGTAAATTCTTCCTCGCTCGTCGCAGGGGAGAGATAAAAGGTAAGGGTTTCGCCATCACAAAACTCCGCGTAAATCCCTTCACTCTCCAATCGTTTCTCCGCATCGAACGCCCAACCTCCAAAGAACACGCAAAGCTTTGTCCAATCGTCGTTTTGATATACCCTATCGTGCTGTTGAAACCCTTTTACAGCCTTTTCCAAGGTAAGGTTTCTCGGATATTTCACCGCATATTCCACCGACGCCATAATGGGGTAAGAAGGGCTTGTCGTGCGGAAAATATCCACCGCATTTTCTAATGCCATTGCCGTTTTTTCAGCTCTTGCCGACACAATCGCACCCTGTGTAAAGGCAGGTAAACTCTTATGCACACCGTCCACCCACATATCCGCATACGCACCCGCATGCAGTTTTTTATCGTAGTGTAAATGTCCGCCATGCGCGCCGTCCACGATAAGCAATTTACCCGTTGCATCGCAATATTCTCTTATTGCCGCCAAATCCGCTACGTTACCGTAGTAGTCGGGTGAAGTAAAAAACAAGGCGTCCGCCTGTGCAAAAATCTCGCCATATTTTTCATTCAACGCATACATGGTATGCGCAAATGGGATTTTTTCTCTATATTCACAAGGATATACGAGAGGGGTCAACCCCAACAAAGCGCAGCCGTTAAATAGGCTTTTATGCGAACTTTCACACACCGCAACTGTTTTTACACCAAGCGTTTTCGCCGCCTGCAACATCGATAATACACCCGACGTACTGCCGTCTGTCAAGATGAAACTCTTTTCGGCGCCAAGGATTTTTGCAATATCCTTTTCCGCCTCGGCAATGCAACCGCGAGGGCAGGAAAGATTGTCGGAAAAAGACAACTCTGTGATATCCCACGCCCCCATTTTATGTCCGGGGGTATGGAAAGAAACGTGTTTTTCCTTTGCGTGCGATTCTAACATCTGATAAATTTTACATTCCGCAAGCACTGCTTGATTTTTTAAAAATCTATCCATGGTTTATGCTTTTGAAATACGGATCACGTAATTGATATAGAGCAAACTTTCATATTCAAAGCTTGCTTCTACGTCTTTAAAGTTCAAAATCGCCACGTTCATATTATCCGCAGAAAGTACCGTTTGCTCTTCACCTTCCTCATTGGTCAACGTCTCTAAATACGCAACGGTGTCCTTCAATTTGGGCATCTTATTGCGGTCGGAACAAAGATTAATCGAATAGATTCCCTCACGCAAAACTTTACCGCCGCCCTCATGGTCAACCACCGTCGTTTTCTCAAGTTGAACCAAGCCGCTTTCCAAGTATCCGTAGAATTCTATCAGCGCATTGCGGTATTTTTCAATACGCGCAATTTCGTCCTTGACACCTTTTTCTATTTCTTCCGACTTTTTAAAACGCTTATCTTTATTCTTCTTAACACGGGCAAGGAAATCCGAACGCACCGTGCTTTCATTAAGCGACCCCGTTTTATAACCGCCTTCATAGTAATGGTTGAGGAATCTTTCCATCGACTTAAAGAAGCCGTCTTCATCCTCGGGATCCAAACTCATCAATTGATAACCATAATGGCGAACCAATCTTTGCAGGTAAGTATCGTACACGGTTTCATTGTTCACTTGAAAACCATAATCTTTCGCAGGAAGCATAGGCGCAAAAACCACATCGCCCTCGCTGGTTGCCATACGCGTTTCCATCAAGGTCGAACCGTGTTCGGGGTTTCCCCCGATATCCAATTCATTCAATTCAAGGACTTCATAGGAAAAAACGTCTTGCCCGTAAGCTTCCGACAAGGTTTTACCCAATTTTGTATTCATCGTACTAACGTTACCAAAATAACTAATCGCAGTAAATTGCTGTGACGGTTGGATACGTGTTGCCGATACGGTAAAAACCAACGCCCATATAATAATCGCCGCCACCGCCGCACCCACAATTTTCAACCAATCATAGGATAACATTCTGCTTAAACGTTCTTTTGTTATTTTTGCATCCATATTACACTCCTTCACGCGCACCGCGCGATATAAAAGGATAAAGAAACGCCGTTTCGGCTGGGTAGCCCTAGTCGAATGCGGCGTTTTCTCTTGGCTTTGTCAAGGCAGTAAAGCCTCAACAGCGCCGATCATTATTATTTTTTAGGTTTCATCGTCGGGAAGAGGATAACGTCACGAATGGTCGAGCTATCCGTCAATAACATTACAAAACGGTCCAAACCCATACCAAGGCCGCCTGTGGGGGGCAAACCATATTCTAATGCATTGATGAAATCTTCATCCACCTGCGCTTCATTGTTACCCTTTGCACGCTTTGCTTCTACCTGCTTCACCATACGTTGCTTTTGATCGATGGGGTCGTTCAACTCCGAGAAAGCATTGCCGTATTCGTGACCGCAAATGAAATATTCAAAACGTTCGGTAAATGCAGGATTGGAAGGTTTACGCTTTGCCAAAGGCGAGTTTTCCACGGGATAATCGTAGATAACAGTAGGCTGGATAAGTTTATCTTCTACAAACGCGTCGAAGAGCTCGATAAGGACCCAACCCTTGGTTGCGTTTTCGTGTTCAAGTTCTACACCCAAAGCCTTTGCCGCTGCGCGTGCATCTTCGTCCGTCGCCCAATCGTTGTAATCCACGCCTGCGTACTTCTTTACAGCTTCTGCCATCGTCAATCTTGTCCATTCACCCATGTGAATTTCCGTACCCTGGTAGGTGATGTCAAGCGTACCGCAAACGTTCAAGGTAACCGTCTTGTACAATTCCTCAATCATATCCATCATATCAATGTAATCGCTGTATGCTTCGTACATTTCGATAGAGGTGAATTCGGGGTTGTGGTAAGCATCCATACCTTCGTTACGGAAAATACGGCCAACTTCATACACCTTGTCCATACCGCCAACAATCAAACGCTTCAAGAAAAGCTCCGTTTCAATACGCATGTACATATCCAAATCCAACGCATTGTGATGCGTTTTGAAAGGACGTGCGTCCGCACCGATTTCCAAAGGCAAAAGAGTGGGGGTATCCACTTCCAAATAACCGCGGTTATCGAGGAAGTTGCGGATTTCCTTTAAAATCTTCGAGCGTACACGGAAAGTATCTCTTACGTCCTTGTTCATAATCAAATCAAGGTGACGCAAACGATATTTCATATCCTTATCCTGCAAACCATTGTGTTTTTCGGGCAGGGGAAGAAGGGATTTCGTCAAAAGGGTCAATTCGGTAACGTGGATGGAAATTTCACCCGTTTGCGTTTTGAATACAAAACCTTTCAAACCGAAAATATCACCGATATCGTAATCCTTCTTATAGGACATGTAGTTTTCTTCACCTATATCCTGACGGGTAATATAAACCTGAATCAAACCGCTTCTATCAGAAATATGCGAGAAAGAAGCCTTACCCATGATACGGCGAGACATCATACGGCCTGCAATTGCAACCGTCTTACCTTCATATACTTCAAAATTATTTTTAATCGTTTCCGAATCCGCATCTACGGGATACTTTACCTGCTCGTAGGGGTTTTTACCTTCCGAAACAAGCTTGGCAAGCTTTTCACGACGGATACGCGCCTGCTCAATAAGCTGTTCTTCTTCCGATACTTCTACGGCTACTTTATTATTGTTATTTACTTGCATTTGTAAACCTCTCGTATTTGTTTAATCCTAATTCAACGCATACATGGTATGCCCATTTTAGGAAATTTGTTTAACTACTAAATAATATTCCCCTTCGGGTGCAACCACCTTTACTTTATCGCCAACCTTGTGTTTTAACAACGCTGCGCCAACGGGGGATTCGTTGGAAATCTTATTTTCCATTGCGTTTGCTTCCGTCGAACCGGTGATTTCATAGGTTTCTTCTTCATCCATGTCTTCATCGTAAACGGTCACTTTCGAGCCGATATGCACGTACGAAGTGTCGCTGTTTACTTCTAAAATCACTGCATTTTTGATTTTGTAGTCCAAATCAACGATTTCGCCTTCGTTTGCCGCCTGCTCGTTACGCGCTGCATCATATTCTGCATTTTCAGAAAGGTCGCCGTGGCTTCTTGCTTCCGCGATACGTTCTACGATTTCCTGACGTTTAACCGTTTGCAAATACTTCAAACGTTCTACCGCTTCGTCGTAACCTTTTTGGGTCATAATGAATTGCTGTTCTGCCATAATATCCTCCTGTTCCGCACCTATTTTTTCAGGCTTGTTTTTTGTAGTTATTGTATGAAATCGAACCCAAAAATTCATAAAACTACACGTAAAAAAACCGCCCGCTTGCGGAACGTTAAAAATACAACCGTGACTGTTTGGGTCACCAAAAGCCACGGCATAATCATTCATTGTTGTTATTATATCTTATTTTATGCGCTTTGTCAATGATTTTTGCAGGTTTTTAAAAGAATTTCACCCGTTTTAACCATTCTTAACACACTTTTCCACCATCTCAGTGCAGGTTTTCGATAAAAAACTGATCGTATTCCAACCCATCCACAAAATCACGGGGTAAAAACTTGACACGATTAAACTTTGCAAAGTTGAAAATATGCGTCTTCAAGAGTACAGGGGTAGGGACGTCTAACTCGCTACAAATATCCGTTAAGTAATCAAAAAAATGCGAATAGGTCAACTTTTCAGGATTTTCGTACACGTATTGCTTACAAATATGCCCGTCTTTCATCAATTTTGCCCAAAGTCGCATAATAACACCTCACTTCCTTTTTATTATACATATTTTTCGCAAAAAAGTAAACCGTTTCCGACACACTTTTCTCATTTATGGAATATTCATCCCTACAAACGAATACAGTAAGGTATGCAAAAGGTTTGAAAAGAGCGTTTTGATAAAATCTCTCCTTTTTCGACAATCTTTGTGAAATTTTCCTTATCCTTGCTCGCTATGATGGAGGTACGTTGTCTTGACACCCTTTTTTTCAAAAGAAAATAAGAAAATTTTTGCCGTCTTCGTCCTTATTTTTACAGCCGTTTTCGCCATTGTTTCCACCTCAATTTTTTGTGTAAAACGCGCGGAAAAAATAAAAATGACGGGGGCAGGTACGAGTTTAACACGTTCTTTACCCATTTATTCGGTAGGTACCGACGAGAAAAAAATAGCCATCAGCTTCGATTGTGCTTGGGGTGTAGATTTCACCGATAAACTACTTGATGCGATGGCAAAAAACGATATCCGCTGTACCTTTTTCGCTGTACAGTTTTGGGTGGAAAAGTACCCGGAATACGTGGAAAAAATTATTTCCGCAGGGCACGAGATGGGCACGCACAGCCGTACCCATTCCTACATGAGTAAACTCTCCGAGGCAGATATTCGCGACGAATTGACCACCTCATCTCAAGCAATCGAACGTTTAACGGGTCAAAAAGTCACGCTTTTCCGCCCGCCGTACGGTGATTACAACAACACGCTCATCGACACCTGCGATCAAATGGGGTTATATCCCATTCAATGGGACGTGGATTCGTTGGATTGGAAAAATCTCTCCGCCACGGAAATTGCAATGCGGGTAATCAACGGGGTAAAAAACGGATCGATTATTTTATGTCATAACAACGCCTTACACACAGCGGAAGCACTCCCCCTCATCTTTTCCACCTTAAAAAACCGCGGATATGAGTTCGTGCCCATCAGCGAATTGATTTATAAGGAAGATTATCACATAGATGCATCGGGCAGAATGTGGAAAAACTCCGCTAAAAACAATGAAAAGTAACACTTTAACAAGATAAAATACACAAGGAGGTTTTTATGAACTACGTTACAGAAAAAAACAACAAGGTTTACTTGACAGGTGAAATCGTCAGCGACGCGACGTTTTCCCACGAAGTTTACGGGGAGGGTTTTTACGAATTTTACGTCCGTGTAATGCGCCTTTCGGGGCAGGCCGACGTTTTACCCGTCACCCTTTCCGAGCGTTTAATCCAAGGAGGAATGCTTGGCAAGGGCAAGAAAATTTGCGCCCTCGGTCAATTCCGCAGTTATAATAAAATTGAAAACGGAAAATCTCGTTTAATGCTGACCGTGTTTGTCCGCGAACTGCTTGACGAGTTACCCGATAAAAATCCAAATACCATCCTACTCAGCGGTTACATTTGTAAACCGCCCATCTATCGTACCACCCCTTTTAACCGTGAAATTGCCGACGTGTTGATTGCGGTGAATCGCGCCTACAACAAATCCGATTACATCCCCTGCATTGCTTGGGGCAGAAACGCCCGATTTGTGAAAAATCTAGCCGTAGGGGATCGCATTGCCATTTCAGGTAGAATCCAAAGCCGCGAATACCAAAAAAAGCTGTCTGACACCGAGACTCGAACCATGGTTGCCTACGAGGTATCCGTTTCCAAGCTCGCCGCATTTGACGCTGGGGAAGATTTTGACATTGACAGCGAATTTGATTTGTACTCCTTACAAGGCAAAACGGAAGCTCTTGCGGTAACGGTGGATTTTTAAGCGGAAACTCTCACGGACGGCACACGCCGTCCTTTTTTATTGTTGACAAACTTTGTAAAAAATGCTATACTTCCATCAAAGCAAAGGAGAAAGGGTATGCCCATTTCAAAAACGGATTTCATCCGCGGTTTACAATGTGAAAAAATGCTGTGGCTTGATGCACACGCGCCCGAATATAAAATTATCCCACCTGAAGTACAGGCGAAATTAGATGCTGGGAACGAGTTTGGGGATAACGCAATGGGCATCTTTGGCGATTTTACCGAAACCACCACCTTGCGCGAGGATGGCAAGCTGTATTTTGCCGCTATGATAGAAAAAACCCAGCAATTGCTTGCGGAAAAAACGCCCGTGATTTGCGAAGCCGCTTTTACTTGGTATGGGAATTTTTGCGCCGCCGATATTTTGCGCAAAGAAGAAAACGGATATGTTTTGTACGAAGTCAAAAATGCTTACAGCGTCCGCAAGGAATTTGTTACCGATTTAGGTTTTCAAAGTTTTATTTTGAAAAAATGCGGGGTAAGGGTAAACGCTTGTAAACTGATTTTACGTGGCGACACCCCACCCGAAGGTTGCGTTTTACCTCCCGAGGAAGCATTTACAAACGAGGAATTTCTTACACACGCAGGTTTTACCTATCTCATCGCCGACGTTACAAAAGGAGCGCGTGTCGCCGAGCGTTTGGCTTCCGAGCGGATTTTTGAACTAGGCAAATTAAAACGCAAAGATGCGCTTATACCCGATATTTCCCCTTCTGAACACTGCGATAAACCTTATCGTTGCTGGTACTACGATTTTTGTCACAAAGATTGATTATTATAAGGATTTTGCAAAAGCAAAGTCCTTTTTTTGTTCTATTTTTCACCATCCGCACATACAATAAAATAGAATTAAAAGAAGAGAAAGGAGTGCCCATATGAACGAAGAAATTGAATACGCTGAAATGTTAGAGATCCCCGTATCCACGGTCAACATTGTACGAAAAAACCAACGCCGTAAAAAGGTGAAAGTAGAGCAACCTACGGAAAATTTGCAAAACGTCCACACGGAATTGCCTGCGTCCCCATTAAAAGATTCGTTAATCGCACAGGTAAACGACCGCTTAAACGATCCTTCCAATAGCCTTGAAGAAACACCCGTACAAGAGGAAGTCCCTATTGACATCCCCGAGGAAACGCCCTTGGAGGGACGGTTAGATTTTGACCCTATCCCCGAAAGAATTGACACCATGCGATTGTATTCTAGCGAAGAAACAAATACGTGGCAAAACAAAATTCGAGACTTTCGCAACCACCAGAAAGAACAAAATGAAGGGGGCAGGTATGCGTTGAGCTATAAAAATCACAAGAAAGACCCCTTTAAAATTGCATTAAATACAGAGTTTATTGCCGCTTGCGCACTGTGCGGAGCCATCTTCCTCACCAACGTTTTTATGCCCAGCAGCGCCATTAATACCTTTTTCCGTTCCATTCATTCCGCTAGCTCCGCCGCGCAAATGGACACACGGCAATACAGCGATTTTACTTTATCCCCCGTGGTTAGCGAATTATCAAACGCCGAACTTTCCTTATCCCCCTCCGGTATTTTATCCTTTACCAACGCTTGCTGTGTATATCCTGCCGCAAACGGAACGGTGAGCAGTATATCCCAAAACGCGGACGGCAGTTATACGGTAAAAGTATCTCACTCCGATAGCTTTACCGGGATTTTTAACGGGTTAAATTTTGTTTATTATAACGAAGGGGACCAGGTGAAAGCAAACGTTCCCATCGGTTACAGCAACGGTGAAAACGAAGTGCAGGTAACCATGTATTCAGGCGGGGTATTACTCAACTGTTTTCAATTGACGGAAGAAAATTGTCTTACGTGGGTGGAGGCAGCGCAATAAATGTCATCAAAACATAAATTTCCACAGCGGCAGTCCACAGACTGCCGCTGTCGTTCTACAAACAAAGAAAGACTTTTCCGCCTGCATCCTTTATTCCTCGTCGTCGGAATTTGGTACGCCTGCACAGGAGAATTGTTTTTGTTTTTGCTAAGCGCACTGGCTGCAATTCAACACGAATGCGCCCACGCCTTTGCCAGCGCGCGGTTAGGATATAAGTTAAACAAAATCGTCTTGATGCCCTTTGGGGCAATCATCGATGGAGATTTACAAGGTATCAGCTTTAAAGATGAAATTCTCGTTGCCATATGGGGTCCTTTATGCAACCTAATTACCGCAGGTATTTTTGTAGCTTTGTGGTGGTTACAGCCTACCATGTATGCGTTCACGGATACAGCGTGCTATACATCTCTATCCATTGCGCTCATCAATTTACTACCTGCTTATCCCTTGGATGGCGGTAGAATTTTAAAATGCGCACTCGCACGAGGTTTTCTAAAAAGCAACCCAAATACAGCAAAAGCGGAGGAAAAAGCAAACAAAATTTGTCGGGGTATTACCTTTATCTTTTCAGCAACATTATTCATCACTTTTCTTCTGCTTTGCATACAAAAATCTATCAATATCACCCTTTTTACTTTTTCGCTATTTCTCGCCGTCGGTGCTTTTGGCAGTCAAGATAAGCAAGCTGTTTACAAGCGTTTAGATTTTTCCTGTACAACCCTCTTACGTCGTGGGGTGGAAATTCGCCGTGTGGCTGTTTTAGACACTTGCACCGTAAAATCTGCCTTGCGTTTTTTATCAGCAGGCAGTTATTTGGTGTTAGAGGTTTATGATATCCATGAAAACCACCTATTTGATCTTCCGCAAAATTTATTCTCTTCTCTTTTCACCGAAACGACAAGCCCTTACGAAACTTTAGGCGAATTATACCGAAATAAACGAGAAAATGTATAAGTTATCAATAAAATAAATCGTAAAATTCGAGAAAAACGATTGCCAAACCTCTGCCTAGTATGTTATACTAGTACCTAGTGCGATTTAAGTGTCCGACGCAAAATATCCTCGGAGTTTCTCCCTGTATGAAGAAAGACATTAAAAAAGAATGGTTCCTAGACCGCTATTGCGGGCAACAATTTGCCGCATTACTTGAAAATGGACAACTTGCAGAATTTTCCGCAGAAGACGAACCTCGCGTAGCTTGTGTCGGTAACATCTATAAAGGTAAAGTTGTCAACGTTATTGCTGGCATGAACGCCGCGTTTATCCAGTGCGGTTTAACAAAAAATTGTTACCTCTCCACAGAGGATTCCTACACCGATTACACCAAATATGACGGTACCATGTCTTTGACGAACGCGGAAAACCACAATTTGAAAGAAGGGGATGAGGTCATCATCCAAATTTCTCAACCCGAACGCGGAAACAAAGGTGCAAAGGCAACAACCAACCTTTCATTTGTCGGTAAGCACCTCATTTATTTACCAAATACCTCGTTTTTGGGTATTTCTCGTAAAATCACCGACGAGGCGCAACGTGAAAAACTGCTTGCCTCTGTTGAAAAAATGCGTGATACGCAGGATGAAGGGTTTATTATCCGCACACAAGCAACACTTGCCACGCAAAAGCAATTAAAAACGGAAGCGGAATATCTTAAAAAATTACATATTTCTATGCAGGAAAAAGCAAAGGATGCACCCGTCGGCACTGTTTTATACGAAGATGAGGATTTACCCGTACGCATCATCCGTGATAGTATCGGTGAAAGTGTCGCCGCTTTCCACGTTGGCGATGAAGATTTATACCAACGCTTACTCACCCTCATTCGGTTAAACGGCAATATTTCCGAAAAGAAACTCATCAAATACGAAGGTGAGCGTTCTATGTATAAGGTATATGGTATTACCCCTCTTATTTACGACGCAGCAAAACCCACCGTCCCCCTGGAAAACGGCGCACACCTTGTTATCGAGCATACAGAAGCCATGACGGTTATCGACGTGAATACGGGTAGTTTTACAGGCAAAAAGAACCTAAAAGACACCGTTTTAGAAACCAACCTTGTGGCGGCAAAAGAAATCGCAAGACAAATGCGCCTTCGTAACGTTGGGGGTATCGTTGCGGTTGACTTTATCGATATGCCGGACGAAGAACAACGCATTGCGGTCATTGAAGAGTTGAAAAAATACCTCGCTTTGGATAACACAAAATGCAACGTGTTGCCCATGAATGAATTGTGTGTAACCACCTTCACCCGAAAACGCGTTGGCAACGAAGTGTTGGCTTATCTCGTAAAACCCTGCTCCTCTTGCAGCGGTATGGGTCACGTACACGAAGATATCTTCGTAATCACCCGTATGCGCGCCGCGCTTCTGGATTGTTTTGCGGAAGGGCATTCCATCGCAGTTGTCGATACCAATGCGCATATCATGAGAAAAATTTTAAACGAAAACTTATTTGCTATTGAAATGAAAGGCCGTTGGAAGGATAAACAAATTTATTTCATTCCCCATAAAACCTTTAAAGAAGATTATTTTATTATCCGCGGTGAAACGGAAGAAACGCTCGAATTACCAGATTTTGCCCAACCTTTACATTAAATGGGCACACCAGGTATGAGATGAAATATATTTTCAGTGCTTTTTTGTTAAGATTAAAAATGAAATGCGTATAAAGAACACGCATTTCGTTTTCTTTTTTACCGCATTTTTCCTTGTTTTTTCTGTTTCGTATTTTTATTACTTAGCTTAAAACACTTTACAGTCGACAAAAAAGATGATATAATATGTGCGAATGAATATTATGTCGCGCGCGTAGAAATATGCGTTTTACAAAGGAGTATTTATGTCTAACGATAAAACTGCAGTCAATGAAGAAGTTGCTCAGCCTGACGAAGGGTTAAATCTTATAGATATTATTCGTTTGCTTTTACAAAAAATCAAGCTGTTAATCCTCGTCGTTCTCATCGGCGGTATTTGTGGCGGTGCATTTGGCGTTTGGCACACGATTGATATGAAGTATTATGGTACTTCGTTAGAATTTTACGTAAACCCCGAAAAACCTTCTAACGTTGGTTCTTCTTCGAGTTCGGCGGCAAATTCTAGCAGTCAATACGGTGTTTACGGCGCATATGGCAGACACGTTATGGACGCCATGATTAAACTGCTCACCTCGGAAAGTTTTACGGAAAAGCTTTTGTTAGAGGATGATGGATTGCCTAGCATTGAAATCTATCGCTCGTTAACTGTTGAAACTGAAGATTATAAAATCGCGGATTACGAAACCGCAAAAAACAAAAAGAAGGCATCCTTGGACGCTTGGGACGCGGCGAAGGCATTAGACGCACCAAGAATGGAAGCTTTGGAAACGTTGTATCAAAAGTGGAATGCAGCAAACCTTCCAGGATCGTTCAATCTTGAAAGTTGGAAAAAACTCGATGATAAACAGAGTGATTATCCAGAGATTGAAGAGGCGTACTTGATTTATGCTGGAAAAGATGGGGAACGTAATACCGCAATTGAAAAAGCGAATAATCTTCAACAAGAAGCCGATGAGGCAATAGAGGTTGTCCTTAAACAATGGCGTAAAGACCCTAAGTACGCAAGTAACCTTCACTCCTTCCAAAACGCTATAAGATATTCCTACTTGGGTGATGATGAAGATATTGCGGATGCAAACAACCTTGCTCGAAGCTTTATTTACGTACATATCAGCGTTTTAAACAATGAAGAATTCGCAAAGGATTTATTAACCCGCGTTAAGAGATCGGTTCCCGAATACATCGAACAAAACATGATCGTTCCCACCGATTACGAAGGGACGAGCTGTACGAGAATCACCCGTAACGATGATATCCGCCGTACAAACCCTAACTTTAGAAGAAATCAATCGATTAAATACGCTATTATTACCGCCTTTGCAGCTGGTTTAATTGCAGCAGTATTGATCATTTTGATTGACGCACAAGATAAGCGTTTGCGCGATTACGAAGTAATCACGAGAAAGTTAAAAGTTCCCGTACTTGGTATTATTCCTACCATTGAAGAAATGAACCAAGCGGTTGAAAACAAAAAACATCAAAATAAGGGAGGTAACTAATGGGTATTTTACAAAGTATTACCGAACGCATACATTTAAAGCGTGTGGAAAAAACAACAAAAAAATCCTCTCAGCACTCCCATAGAACGGAATATTTGTTAAACAATAAGAGCCCGTTTGACGTTACGGAAGCATTCCGTAACCTTAAGGCTTCCATTTCGGTATCCGTACCGAAAAAAGAGGGCGGTGTTGTTTTAATGACAACGTCCGCTTACCCTGAAGACGGTAAAACCACCGTTACGGCAAACCTTGCCTTGATGTTTGCACTTTCCTATTCGAAGGTTATCTTGATTGACGCAGATATCCGTAAAGGTCGTATCGCAAAATACTTCAATAAACGCAGTTCCCCTGGTCTTTCCGATTATTTATCCGGTCAAAAGACTTTGGAAGAAGTTGTTTACCACTCGAAAAAGCACGAACACCTTTCCTATATCACCTGCGGTACGCACTCCCCGAAGCCTTATGAGCTTTTGGAAAGTGATGAAATGCGTAAACTGATCGAAGAATTGAGAAAGGAATACGATTATATCATCATCGATACACCCCCCGTCCTCTTGATTTCGGACGCTTTGGCATTGGCGCCTTTCACCGACGGTGTTGCACTTGTTTGCCGTCACGAAGTATCCTTTGTCAGTGATATTTCCCGCGCGCTCAATTTGCTTAATTTTGCACACGCAAACGTACTTGGGGTTATCGTAAACGACTACAAAGCGCCCAAGGTTGGTAAATTCTACGGCGGTTATAAGAAATATTACTACTACAATTCTTACGGCTACGGATATGGTTCCACCAATCCTGAAGACGTTGAAGATGGTAATATTTTAAATGCAGAAACCACGGAAACAGCGGAAGCAACAGCAACAACAGACGCTACGGAAGCTCCCGCACAACCCCTTCCCAACACAAACAATTAAAAAACCTTGGTATAATAGATACCAATAATCAATCATCTAAAAACTTGAAGGGGCGCACATTGTCGCCCTTTCCTTTTCTCTTTTTATAATCACGAAACAAAGATCTTTTGGTTTTATTTTCATAAACCTTTTCAGTTTTTTCCGCGTTTATAAATAGAGAGAAGAGGGTATTAATATATATTATGGAAAATACAATTTTAAACACTGAAAATTCAACAAATCTTTTACCCATCGTACCTTTACGCGGTAAGGTGGCGTTTCCGCATACCACCATTTCCTTTGAAGTAGGTCGAAAAATGACCTTAAAAGCCATTGACCGTGCGACAAACAACGGTGACCGCTTGGTGTTCATTATCACCCAGAAACAGGTGGAAAAGGAAGAAATCACCCCTGACGATTTATACGCAGTAGGTTGTGTTGCGAAAGTAAAACAAGTTGCACAATTGACGGGCGGGGCTATCCGTGTAATGTGTGAAGGTCTTTACCGTGCAAGAGCGAGAGTGGTTTCTTTAAGCGAGGCTGACGGCTGTTTTTACGGCGTAGCCGACCCCATCACCGTAAAGCGCAGTGATGAAATTTTGGAAGAAGCCTACTTCCGTACCGCAAAAGAACTTGTGAAAGACGTTTTTTCTGTCGATGGTAAAATCCCTAAGGAAACAGTTACAAAATTAGAACGTATCACCGACTCTGACGAGTACGTGGACGTGGCGTTATCCTCGATGCGTATCCGTTTGGACGTAAAGCAATCTATCTTAGAAGAAGACCGTATTATCGAACGTTTAAAGCATTTTGAACGCTGTTTAAACGACGAATTAGAGATTGCAAAAATCGAAAAGAAAATTGCAAACGCCGTTCGTCAAAACATCGATAAAAACCAAAAGGAATATTACCTGCGTGAGCAGGTGAAAGCCATTCATACCGAGCTTGGCGATGATGGCAAGGAAGAGGAAGAATACCGTCAAAAAGTAATGGAAAAGGGTCTTCCTGAAGATTTGCAAGATAAATGCTTAAAAGAAATCAACCGTATGAGCAAAATGCAAACTTCCTCCCCAGAATACACCGTCATTACAGGGTATTTAGATCAAGTTCTCGCCCTGCCTTGGAGAGAAGAAACCGCAGATACGGAACACCTTACCGACTGCGTTTCCGTTTTAGAGGCCGACCACTACGGTTTGGAAAAAATTAAGGAACGCATCACCGAATACCTCGCCGTTTTAAAGCTGACGGGAAATATGAAGGCACCTATTTTGTGTTTTGTAGGCCCTCCTGGGGTGGGTAAAACGAGCATTGCGCAATCAGTTGCGCGTGCGCTTGGCCGTAAATTTGTCCGTATGAGCCTTGGCGGTGTGAAAGACGAAGCGGAAATCCGCGGTCACCGCCGTACTTACATCGGCGCAATGCCCGGCCGTATCATGTACGGCATGAAAAATGCAGGCTCTATTAACCCCGTATTTCTCTTGGACGAAATTGATAAAATTACGTCCGATATGCACGGCGATCCTGCAGGCGCGCTGTTGGAAGTGCTCGACCCTGAACAGAACAACAGCTTCCGCGATCGTTACATCGAATATCCTTACGATTTAAGCAAAGTGCTGTTTATTGCTACGGCAAACTCGCTGGATACCATTCCTGCGCCGTTGCGTGACAGAATGGAAATCATCGAGCTGTCGGGTTATACCTTGGAAGAAAAAACAGAGATTGCCCGTCGTTACCTTGTTCCCAAACAGTTGGCTGCAAACGGTTTAACCGACAACCATGCTACCTTTACCGAAGACGGTATCCGTACCGCAATCGAGGGGTATACGAGAGAGGCTGGTGTGCGTACTTTAGAACGTACGGTTGGCACCCTTTGCCGTAAGGTTGCAGTGCAGTATGCAAACGATAAAACAACCCCTTGTGTAACTGTGAACGCAGACATGGTACCCTCATTTTTGGGTGCGCCTCGTTTTAAAAAGGAAGATGAACGCTTTGAAACGGAGGTTGGCGTTGTTACAGGTTTGGCTTGGACGTCGGTCGGCGGAACCACTTTGTTGGTGGAAGCGATGCTGATGCCTGGTAAAGGCGAAGTGAAACTGACGGGTAAGCTCGGCGACGTTATGAAGGAATCTGCGCAGGCTGCCCTTACCTACATCCGCGCGAACGCGGATAAATACGGTATCCCCGCAGAAAAATTCACACAAAACGATTTACACATACACTTCCCTGAAGGCGCAACCCCGAAGGATGGACCGAGTGCAGGTATCACGATTGCTTGCGCAATTTTATCGGTATTTACGGGTAGAAAAGTGCGCGGTGACGTTGCTATGACGGGTGAAATTACCTTACGCGGTAAAGTGTTGCCTATCGGCGGTTTAAAGGAAAAATCCTTAGCGGCGCGCCGTGTTGGAATTAAGACGGTATTAATTCCCGAAGGGAATGCACGTGACGTAGACGAGTTGCCTTCCGTTGTAAAAGACGAAGTAACCTTCATCCCCGTTAAGCAGGTTGACGAAGTTTTCGCCGTTGTTTTAGAAGGCGGTGAAAACTATGTTTCACCCATCGTAGAAAAAAATAATTCGACGAAAAAAACGCCGAAAACCAAGGTTTCACCCTTACCTGCTGTACCTAGTAAACAACCAAATTCTGTACACTGTAAATCTTAAAAATAAGAAAAGGAGGGTACCATGTACGAGATGAAACCTCAACAAGCACCTGCGCTTGTCATTAAAAACGCCACGTTTATTACTTCAGCGGCTACCGCTTCACAGTTTATCACCCCCGATAAACCAATGATTGCTGTTTGCGGTAAATCCAACGTAGGAAAAAGCTCGTTTATCAATATGTTGGCAAATAGAAAAAAGCTTGCCAAAACGAGTAGTGAACCCGGTCGAACAAGACTGGTCAATTACTTCGATTTTGGTGAATTTATCCTTGCCGACCTGCCTGGATACGGCTTTGCGCGTGTATCGAAAGGCGAAAAGGAAAAGTGGGCGAAAACCCTTGATCAATTCTTTAAAAATAAAGAACATATCTCCCACGTATTTATGCTTGTAGATTCTCGACACGATCCCACGGAAGACGACGTGCAGATGATTGAATTTTTACATTACCACACCATTCCGTTTACGGTAACGCTGACGAAAGCGGACAAACTGTCGAGGATGAAATTGAAGGAACATATCAAGGCGATTGCCGCTGATTTATACCTTACCCCTGGTAATATGTTGGCAACCAGCTCGGAAACGGGTTACGGTAAAACCGACGTACTTAACAAAATTCATTCAGTTATTGAGGTACTCAACGATCCCACTCTTATCGAAGAAGACGAGGATGAAGAGGAAGAAACGGAAGAATGATTTTTAGTAAAAGTAAATAGTGAAGTAGTGCGGTAGAATGAAATTTTTACCGCCTTTTTTATTGTATATATAAAAAAATCACCCAAAATGAAGTGAACCCCAAAGTTTAGACAAAAAAATATTAAATTTGTGAATGAGTTCTGTACTGCACAGGACTCATTCCTTTTAGTTTGAGAGAAATTCTCTCGTTGTTGTAATACCAGAGGTATTCTTGCAAAGTACGGATGAA
>JAFVQP010000063.1 GCA_017504735.1 Clostridia bacterium
GCTTGATTGCAAATCTGGGTGAGCTGCATCGAAGATTCATCGTTTACGCCTGCAAACGCAATATCCAAATATACAAAATCCGAGAAGCCTTGGAATGTTTCACCGTTGCTGTAACTGGTTATCACGATAATTTCTTCGCCGATTGTATCGATTACCGTGTGATTTTTCGCCGAATAGGTAAAGGATAAAATTCCCTTTCTTGCCGCATACGTAGTTCTAACCTTATCTCCGTTCAACTGAATAAACCATTGATCCGCGGCTTGGTCATAGTTAAGGCGGAAGATTACGGACAAGTTTTTGTCCATACCGTCCGTCAAGGTAAGAATCATCTCCGTAAAGTTGGCTTTATCCACTTCGTAAAGGAAGGTAGCGGCGATATTTTGCGAGCTAATCGAATTGACGAACGATACTTGCGCATCGTTGCTAAACACAAATTCCAAGCTCGTTTTTTGGTCGATAATCTCTATTTCATCTACGGTATGGAAATACTTGCTCTTATATTTACCCTTTTCTGCGTTTACAACGGGAATCGTGTTTTCCCATTTCGCAGAACCCGTTGCGCCGTCCGCAACATAGCAAATTTCCATTTCCTCGCCGTCTGCCGTAAACGAGCCTTCTACAAGGTTACCGTTTACATACGTCTTACAAGGCAAGGTAATCAGCTTTCCGTCTACCGTTTCTACCGCAAATGCCTTTGGAAATTCATAGATAAAATCTTTCAGCAATACGTCGGTAAAATTAGGGAACGTCACAAACTTTGGAGCGTCAATCTCTTGCGAACGAATGGTTACTACGCTATAACCTACGTGGCCGTAATAATCCGTCGCTTGATAAACTACCTTATAATCCCCCAATTCTGTAAGCTGTAACGCATCTTTGATATCCAACAGCTTTTTGCTGGGACTATATACGGCGCGTTCCAGCTTTAACGCACCGCTTCCGCCATAAATATCGATATCGGAAGCGTAAGGAATATGCGCCGTTTCATAAACGTCCATTTCTACCAACGGTTCGTCAATAGCTATGTAAATATTCGGTGCGGATTCCTGCGCGATAATTTCAATACGCTGCTCCGTTCTATTCCCAGAATAATCCTCGGCGCGATAAATCACTTCATATTTTCCTGCATATTCTACAAGGAAAGATTCTCCGTCGTTTTCAACGGTAACTTTCTTTCCGTTTGCATCAATATGATTTACCCAAACGTTCGTCTTTACCGTTTTATCCAAAGCGTCCGTTGCTTCAAAAGGAATAATGGGGAAACGTGTACCCACCACAGCCACAGGCAATTTCTCCGTCATATCATACTGGAAAGAAATCTCAGGCGCTGTATTATCAACGACGTCTCCAGCCAAATTGTATCCGCCGAATGATTTAATCAACAATACGCCTTCCGTCTTTGCGAAGGCTTCTGGTTTAATCGTTACAATGACTTCGTCTCCCTTGAAGCCGCCCCAAGCGTTGCTTTTATATTGACCGGGATCATCCAAATCGTTCACTAATGAATTGATTGTAGCCTGGTTGGACGCAGGACCGCAAAACACCTGTCTTGATGCATGGTCAAGCGCAAGCGTTAACGGATGTTCTGAAATCGTCTTGTTGTTAAAGCTTTCACCAAGACGTCCCCAACCACGGAAGCTATGGAATATCATCGTACCGTAAAATGTCGTGTGGAATACTTTACCGTTACTCGTGTTCTCCCAACCACCATACTGTCTGCCGGAAGCACCCGCTTTTACGTAAGATACCATACCTGCTCCGTCTACAATGTTGGACGACTGGATTATATATTCCACGTAGTTGTTTTTGTCAGCACTATCCGTAAGGCGCACCGTCAATTTTTCAAAGTCCGTTTCGCCGTATACGCTAGGTTCAACAATCATTTCAAGGAAATTGTTGTCTTTGGTCAAATCCTCCACCTTCAAATTGGTGGCAAAGGAAATAGTTTGACCTGCTTTACAACGCACTTTTGCCCCATACTGCTCTTTCGTCAATTCGTACGGGCTTTCTACGTAGAACCTGCCGTATTCCACTTTCATACCTACGTCTGCAATAATCATATCCTGCGGTCTACGAATTGCCGTGTAGCTTTTTGTTTCCTCTATGCGTTCACCGTTTACCGTCGCATAATACGTCACTTGATATTTACCTGCTTGTTCGATTACAAACTTATCGCTGCTGTAAATACCGCCGCTAGGGTAAACGATACGCATACTTTCCGCGACAACGTTGTCAGCGGAAGACATCTTGTACGCTTTCGCTTCGAAAATATCGCCGATATACACGTTTGTGGAAACATTGCTTTCCGCCGCCTGCGCTGCTTTACCCGTAAGACCAACTGTCCTCAGGCAAAGAATTGTGCAAAGCATAGCCAAAAGAATCAGCCCAATTCGAAGGAAGCTATTTTTCTTTACTGTTTTCATTTATCCTTTAATTCCTCCCACAGATAAATTCACGTTAAGCTGTTCATTGAAAATCGCATAGAAGATGACAATCGGGAGCGTCATCAAGCAAATACCCGCCAATCTCGTCGGTGTATGCGCGATTTCAACGATAGACGTGTTTTGGAAACGATACATACCGTACGCCGCCACAGGATGCGAAGGCAAGAATACCATCGGGATTTGGAAATCGTTCCAAAGCGCGATGAAGTTCAATACAAACACCGCTAAAATTGTCCCCCAAGCCAAAGGCACAATGATATTTACCATAATCAAAAACGGATTTGCACCATCGATTTTTGCCGCCTCCGTATAATCTTGAGGAATCATCTTAAACTGCGCGTGAAAAACCAAGAAATACGTATTCAAAAAGGTGGAACGCATAATCCAAATTCCCCAGAAGGTATCGAAGAAGCCCAAAGCTTGAGACGTGGCAATTTCACTGGGCATTGAACCGACGATGGGCAACGCCAAAGCCACCAATACGAACGCATAGATAAATTCAAGAAACTTATACTTAAAACGAGCCGTCGCATACCCCATTATCATTGAGGTCAAGGTCAAAGCGACAGCGCTGCCTAC
>JAFVQP010000064.1 GCA_017504735.1 Clostridia bacterium
TAGATGGTGATTTTGAGTTTGAATACAATTGATTCAAGCGAAGCGTACAAACAAATTCCAATTTGCCGAGCTGAATAGGCGTCAAGCGTTGGAGTGCAATTTCGATTTGGTGGACTTTGGTGCAACACTTTATAGGGCGATACTCACGATATTCACGATATTGCACGAAATCACACGATAAATGCACGATATTCACGATATCAAACAGTGTTCTTAAAACTCAAAGAGATAATGAAAAAACGAACGTACCCTTGCGGTGCGTTGTTTTTTGTTTTTTAAGGTTCATTTATTTACTTTTTTAAAAAAATATGATATAATATAATCGTTCAATAAACTAAACAAGAAAGGGATGATGCAAAATATGAAAAAATTCAAAAAAGCAATCATGATTTTCGTGTCATTAATGCTTAGCATTTTGATGACCTCCTGTACTTTGTTTGAGATGGCGGATTCGTCTAGCTCTTCCTCCAACGAAAGCAGTATTTCGGGGAACTCTTCCACAAAACAAGATTCCGAAAGTGAATCTTCCAGCAAAAAGGATTCTAGTGATAGCGAAGAGGATGACGACAGCAATAGCTCGAGTAGTGTAGAGGACGATACGGACAGCGACAGCTCAAGTAGCGAAGAGGATAACGAAAGCGACAGCTCGAGTAGCGTAGAAGACAATACGGATAGCGACAGCTCGAGTAGCGTAGAGGACGATACGGAGAGTGATAGCTCAAGTAGCGTAGAAGATAGTACGGATAGCGACAGCTCAAGTAGTGTAGAAGATAGTACGGATAGCGACAGTTCAAGCAGTGTGGAAGATAGTACGGACGAGGATAGCTCGAGTAGTGATGATGGTGACATTGAAGAAGAGCCGACCCCTACCTACCAGGTGGTTAAAGCTTTGAACGATGAAAATTCCACCCAAAAGCTGATTAAAACGCAATATATGAGGGACAGTGCCCTTGTGGTAGATGCGATTGCGACTGATTTTGGCGCAGATCCTACGGGTCAGGTGGATAGCACGGATGCGATTCAGCAGGCGTTGAGGGCTGCGGCAAATTTGGGCGGCGGTACGGTATTTTTACCGAGCGGAAAATACATTGTTTCCGGAGAAATTGAAGTGCCCGACTACGTATCTCTTGTGGGGGACTGGAATAAACCCAACGCGGACAATACGGATGAGAATTTTGATTACGGGACGGTCATCATGGCAAGACCGGAAGTTCTTTTCGGGGCAAATCCAAAGGACAAGCCTCTTTTCATCATCGGTAACGACGCAGGGATTGTGGGTGTGACCTTCTATTATATGGAGCAAAATGCGACGTATATCAAGAATTACGGTTATACCATCTACGCAAATGCGCCGGCAACGGCAACCTTTAAAAATTTAACCTTTATCAACTGTACCTACGGGATCGGTGTTTCGTTGAATAACATCCCCAACGAGCTTGTGAATATTGAAAACGTGTACGGTACCTTCTTGTATAATGCGATTACGCATAATGGTACGACGGACGTTGGTTTCTACGATAATATCCATATCTCTACGGGATATTGGGAAAATGCGCCCGATACTTACAAGTGCGGGGACGTGTCGTCGATGAAATCCTTTGTAAACAGCAATTTGACGGCAATCGTTTTGGGGGATTTGGACGATCAGCTTATCTCCAACGTGACCGTTGACGGTGGGAAAGTTGGTATAAAATTCACCACGGGTGTAAGGGATGGCGCCGGTTTTTGGGGACTTATCCACAAGGCAAACCTTTCTTGTGCAACGGGTGTATATGCGGATTATTTAAACCCTGTAAGCGGTGTTGTTTTTACCGACTCTAACGTGGGCGTTGTGGAAAATGCCTCGTCCGTTGGTTGTATCAAAATGAGCAATTCTACCTATACAAGCGCAGGTACGGGCCGAATTTTAAAAGAGGGCGGGCAGGTTGCCTCCACGGAGGTTGCAACCCCTTCTCTCCTTTCGTTTTCCACCTCGGAAAGATTGTTCGTTGCGAATAATCTAACGTCGGGGGGCGCTAGGGATAACACCTCCGCATTGCAAACGATTTTGAATTCCGTCGGCGAAGAAGGCGGGATTGTAGTGATTCCCAACGGTATTTATAGATTGGATGGTACGGTTACAATTCCTAAAAACGTAGAAATCCGTTCCACGCAGTCGATTTTCTCCAGATCGAATCACAATCAAAGTGAGAAAAACGGGGTTGTATTCATTTCTTACGTAACGGGTTCGACCTTTGTGTTAAAAGAAAAGGCGGGCGTTGTTGGTGTGAGAATTTGGCACGCGAAAAACGATTTTATAACCGCGCAAAATAACCTTAAGGGCGGTGTATATACGGCTGACGTTTCCATCAAGGCGGATGGCGCAGGTGCGTACGCATACCTGAATGAAAGCGTTGGGGCATACGTTGGTTTTGATTTTTCCGCGTGTGATAACCATATTTTAAAGAGTAATTATGGTATTTCTTACGTGAATTTCATCAAAGCAGGCGGTAAAGACGGCGTGATTACGCAATGTCTTGCGAATTTGAACTTTATGGCAAGATCGAACCTTTACACCTATTTTGATACCAACTTGTCAATTGCTGCAAACTGGGAAAAAATTAAAAACAGTGGAGAAACCAACGACGACTTTGCTGTATTGCGTGACGATATCGGAAGAACGTACACCAAGATGGTTCGCCTTGAAAATGCTGAAAACGAAGTGGCTTTCCACGTCTTTGCTTACGGGGAAGCAGGTCTTTTCGATATGGTAAATTCGACGGCGACCCTGATCAATACGTCGTTGGATTATATCCACACGGACAAAATTGTTTACGAGCTTTCGGGCGGTAGATGCGATATCATCGGCTCGTTAAGGGTTTATGGTATTTCGGTAAAGGTAAACGAGGGGACGATGACGGCTTATGGCCGAATTGCACACGGCAAAGTGAAGGAAAAGGCTTATGATTCCTCCGTTTCCTTGGAAGATACGATTGAATACGTTTCTGAAAACGCAAAGAGAAAAACCTTGTTTAATTGCGATTCCATGTCGTGGCTGTCGGCATTTTATTCCTCGGTAACCCTGAATCGCGATGCGAATTATATCAAAGAGGGAAGCGGTAGCTGGAAGTGGAAATCGGATACCATTGCAGATGATTTTAGTAGCGTGGATATCAGTGAATATAAAAATGGGTACTTGCACTTCTACGTCTATTGCAGTGATATCACCAAAATAGGCACGCAGGGTCAAATTGAAATCACCTCTTCGGGTACGTGCGACGTAAATGAATATAGCTGGGTTGCTACGCAATATATCACAAAAACCGGTTGGAATGACGTTTGGTTGGATATTTCTAGCGCAAGCGTAACGGGCGGTGAAGCGGATTTGTCGGCAATCAACTATTTTAGAATTTATATGTTGGATGCGACGGCAACCTTCTATATTGACAATATCGAAGTGGTTACGGATTAACCCATTCAATCATAAACCTAGTAAGACAACGCATCCAAAAGGGTGCGTTGTTTGTTTTTAACCGCTTTACTTTTCCGCAAACATATGCTATAATAAAACAACTAACACAAAGGACAGCAATTATGAAATTTGAAATGTGGTCGGTTTGGCATATCTTGTATATCGTTTCGCCAGTTTTGATATTTACCGCGATTTACATACTCACAAAAAACCGTTCGGCAAAAACGAAAAATATTTTGGGGTACGTGTTGGGCGGTATTTCCGTAGCCATTTTAATCGTACGCAACATCGATATTTACGTCCGCAGCGGGTGGGATTTAGAGGTAATCCCCTTGCAGGTTTGCCATATCGGCAGCGTGGTGGCAGGCTTGGCGTTGCTCCTTAAAAAGAAGTGGCTGATTTTGACCGCTTTTTGCTTTCATCTCATACCTGCCTTGCTCGCAATGGTATTTGCGGACGCTTTGGCTGGGTATGATACCCTGTTGAAAATCAGACCGCAAACCTATATTTGGGGGCATATTTTCATTATTGTTTGTGCCTTGTACGGCATACTTATCTACCGCCCCAAACTCGAAAAAAAGGACTTAATCCATTCCTTGATTTTTGTTGGATGTATGGCGGTTACGGCGATTGTTTGCAACTCGCTTTTTAGAGAACTGCTCGCTTGGGAACCCAACTACTTTTACTTGTATGATTACACGGGTACGCCCTTAAAATTCTTATACAACGCGTTACCGACCTCGACCTACGGTTGGTTTGCCATCAACTGGTTCTACGTCCTCGTATTGTTGGCGGTGTTTGTCGGGGTATTTATCGGCTTATACTTTGTCTCAAAGTGGCTTGTGGATAAATTATCCGTGCAAAAGGAGCAGGTATGAATAGACCGATAACGACTTTGTTTTTGTTGGCCTCGGTGGACGGAAAAATCAGTACGGGCAGTACGGATAATTTGGACGTGGATAAGGATTTTCCGAAGATTGCAGGGGTAAAAGAGGGGTTGCACCAGTATTACGAAATTGAGCAAACCACCGATTTGTGGTCGTTGAATTCGGGTCGAGTGCAGGCGAAAATCGGCGTCAACACGAAACCGATGCCTGGTAAAACCCCCGTGTCCTTCGTTTTGGTGGATAATACCCATCTAACGGAACACGGTGTGCGGTATTTTTGCGCGCTGTCCGATAAATTTGTGTTGATTACCGCCAACGAAAACCACCCTGCATTTGGGGTAAAAGCGGAAAACTTACACGTGATTTACCAAGAAAAAATCTCCCTTTCTGATGGGTTAAAGCGCTTAAAAGAGGATTTTGGCTGTGAACGCTTGACGGTGCAAACGGGGGGTACCTTAAATGCACTTTTCGTGCGCGAAGGGTTGATTGATTTTGTCGATATTGTGGTTGCGCCCGTCCTTGTCGGCGGGAAAGACACTTCCACCGTAATCGACGGAAAATCCTTTACGGAAGAAGAGGAATTGTCAAAACTCGGTGTGTTGAAATTGATAGATTGTCAAGTGCTAGAAAACTCTTACCTGCGCTTGCGTTATGAGGTTATAAAAAGATAAAAAGCTACTTCGGAAATAGATATATGGATACAAAGTTGTTTTTCTCGGCGATTACAAAATTCCTGCTCGGCGTTGTCCTTGTAGGCGTATTGATATTTTTACCTGCAGGCACCCTTCGTTTTACAAACGGTTGGCTGTTGATGGGGGTACTATTTATCCCCATGTTTTTGGCAGGGATTGTGATGATGTGTAAAAATCCCGACCTGTTAAGACGGCGTTTGAATGCGAAGGAAAAGCAAAAGGAACAGGGTATCGTCATAAAGTTGAGCGGTTTGATGTTTGTGGCAGGATTTGTATTGGCAGGGCTTGATTTCCGTTATGGCTGGTGGCAAATTCCACCGATATATACCTACGTTTCAGCGGTTATTTTTCTTCTTTCCTACGTGATGTGGGCGGTGGTGTTAAAGCAAAACGCCTACTTGTCCAGGACGATTAAAGTGGAAGAAGGACAGCAGGTAATCGACAAAGGCTTGTACGGTATCATTCGTCACCCTATGTACACGGCAACGATTTTTTTGTTTTTGTCGATGCCTTTGGTACTTGGCTCGATGGCGGCGTTCTTCATCTTTTTGCTTTACCCTATATTGATTGTGGTGCGTATCGTTTATGAGGAAAAGGTGTTGGAAAAAGAGTTGGTCGGCTACGTAGAATACAAGAAAAAGGTGAGATATCGCCTAATACCCTTTATTTGGTAAGGATACGAGGAAGTAAAAACTACTTCCTCGTTCTTTTTACGCGTGATTCGTGGGCGGAAATGAACTGTATATAGGCATCGTTATTTTTGGATTCAGCAATATTTGTTTTGCTTTCCGTAGAAGGGCACTCTTTGGTGTTTTTATCAGTGGATAAAGTAGGATTTTCCTGCGGCGGCGCAGGGGAATTTAGTAAAGATTGTAAAAATTGGAATACGCCAAAGGGTTCCATGCAAAAAAACCTCCAAAATATAAAATTTTCCTAGAAAAATTAAGAAAAGGCAATCGTTTTTGTTTGATTTAATTGACATTTTGATATATAATAGAGTATGCGACAATATAGTCGGCATATGCTATTCTTTTGCAAAAGCCGACAACACAATAAAGGAGTGCTTTCCATGAGGAAAACAGCAAAGAAAATTATTAGCTTGGTAGCAGTTGCTACGCTTTTCGGCTCGACGCTTGCAATGACGGCTTGCGGCGACAAACCTTACAAGGGGGATAAGCTGAGCGATACGCCGAAAACAGAAGCAACCGTTTCTTCCAACGGCGGTTTTGCGGTTGAAAAAGGCGATTACATTTACTATATCAACGGTAAAGAAGACTACGCAGAAAAGAACACGTACGGTGAAGTTACGAAAGGCGCATTGATGCGCATCAAGAAAACTGACCTTGCCGCAGGTGATTATGACAAAACGGACGTAGTTGTTCCTATGATGTTCTCGGCGCAGAACTATAACGCAGGTATCTATATCTACGGCGATTACGTATATTACGCAACCCCGACCAGCGATAAGAATATGAAGGGTGAAGTTACCAATTCTTGGATCGACTTCAAGCGTGCAAAACTTGACGGTTCGGAAACCATGAAGGATTATTTCTTCCGTCTTTCCGACAACGCTGCGAAATATCGTTTCGTAGAAGAAAACGGCGTGGTTTACTGCTTGTACGAAGAAGATGGCATGTTGAAATCCTACAACACCTCTTCTAAAAAGTCGACGGTGCTTGTAAAGGGCGCTACGTATTTCTACGACAATGAGGATTTGACGAACCCTAACGTATATTATACGATGGGCGTTACCCTTAACGCAGACAGCGATACCCCTACGACGGCTACCTATAACCAGGTATATTGCGTAAACGCAGCTGCTACGGCAACCGTAAATAAGAAAGAAGCTTCCTACACCGTTACCGGTGGCAGAACCTACGATTTCAACGAAGGTTGGATGGAAGAACAAAACGATAAGGCGAAAAAGGAAGCGGACAAAAATGATACCAAATACACCGCAACCTACGACTTTGAAGATTATTCCACGTATCCGTATGTAAACCTTGGTACGCTTGTACTCGACGGTATCGGTAAGACGCAAGAAGCGGATTTAACGAAGGTATACAGCGAAGCGCATGATGCGAACGCACGTGAGGCATTCAAGGGTTACACCTACACCTTGTCCCGTTATGAAAACGGTGGTATCTACTACACGAAGGCGGGCGATCAGGCGGATGCACAGCTTTACTACTTGTCGGCGAACAACGGTGCGGAAAATGCGGTAGCGGCAAACGCAAAAGCAGAAAAAATCGCTTGGAATACGACCAACGCATCTAGTAGCGCATTGTTTGAAGTGGGCGAAGACGGTACGCATACCTACTTGTATATCGCTGATACGACGCTGTACAAGGTAACGGCAAAGGGCGGCACGGTAAATGAACCCGTAGCAATTTGCACCGTACCTAGCGGCGCAACCCTTTGGAAGACGGAAAAGAAGGGTAACGACGGTTGGGTATATTACTATGCAGCAGGTACGCATCCTGTAACGAGTGCGGCGACCAGCGGTTACAACCTTTCTATGATTGTTTACACTGGTGATGCTGTGAAGGGCGATAAGATCTATGAAAACCTTCCTAACTTGACCGCAGACGCAAAGTTTAAGTCTACCACGATTAGCTACGTGGATTTCAGCTCCAGCTGGTATATGCCTGAAATGTTCGGCGACGTTTTGATGTATGCAAACGCAGAAGCAATCGGCAGCAACTCCTACAACTATATCTATGCAACGGATTTGACGAAGATTGAAGCAAACAACGAAGCATACGAAGCCGCTTACGAATTGATGGATGCAACGGAAAAGGATACGCTCAAGAAAGCAATGACGTATTACTATCGTGAAGGCAAAATCGACCTTGTTAAAAAGGTATATGACGAAAAATTGTATAGCGAGGAAGAATACGAAGCGTTCGAGAAGTACGTCACCGACTTGGGAGAAAACAAGGCTGACAAAATTATCGGTCTTGTAGGTAAGGTAAAAGGCGCAGACACAACCGCTATGGAAGAAGATTGGAGATCCACCCTTCCCACCAAAGTAGAAGTAGAGGTGGAAGAAGAAGGTTTGGAAACCTGGGCAATTTGCTTGATTATTGCTGGTGCGGTTGTTGTAGTTGCGGCTGCAATCATTATCCCCGTTATCATCCTTGGTAAGAAGAAAGCAAAACGTGAAGCACAGGAAGCAATCACGAACGCATACAAGCGTCCTAAGATTGATACGACGGATGATAAAACCATCGACGTATATGCGGATGATGCAGAAGAAGAAACCCCTGCAGAAGAAGCAGTAGAAGCTGTTGTAGAAGAAGTTGCTGAAGAAGCCGCTGTAGAAGAAGTAGCAGAAGAAGCTACTGAAGCTCCTGCAGAAGAAGTTGCTGAAGAAGCTACTGAAGCTCCTGCAGAAGAAGTTTCGGAAGCTCCTGCAGAAGAAGTGCCTGACGAAAAAACTGAAGAATAAAATTAAAAAAAGCTGTTTTCGTTAAGGAAACGGCTTTTTTTCTAAGAAATCGTAAAAATTTTCAAAAATATTGAAAAATGGTACGAAAAATAGTTTACAAAATTGATAAATATTAATATAATATAGCAAAATCAAGGTGAAAACCGATAACGAGGGAAAATCAAGAATGGCAAGATATATCATTTGTCCTAGATGTGACTTGAACTTTATCGATGCAGACGAACAAGAATATTGCGACGTTTGCTTGAAGGAATTAAGCGGCGAAAGAACGTTCTCCGATGGATTTGACGCTGAAGAGAACGTTGAAGAAACGGAACTTTGCCCTATTTGCGGCGAAAATTACATGGCTCTCGGCGAAAAGATGTGCGAGGAATGTAAGAAAAAGTCCACTTACGAAGAAGAAATGGAAGAAGATGAGGAAAAGGAAGACGCTTCTTGGCGTAGCTACCTCGATGATGAGGAAGAAGATCTTGACCTTGGCATCCCTGATTCTGAATTTGAAGATGAAGAGGAAGAAGAGGAA
>JAFVQP010000065.1 GCA_017504735.1 Clostridia bacterium
AATATCCGTACCTTCATAGTAGGCCGCCACCGCCGTTTCGTTTTTGCCATAGCTATACACCGTATCCGCATTGATATCTTTACCATCAATCTGCCATACGCCGAGTTTGTTTTCCTGTGCGGGAACTGCGGGAAGCTTGCCAAGGATCTCGCCCGTCATCACCGTGATTGTGTCTTCCAAACCTTCAAAGGAAAGCGTACTCTTTGTTTTTAAAACCCCTGCGTCGCAAACATATTCCACGTCTTTAGTAATTACAGAAAACTTGCCCTCTGCATTCAACATTTCAAAGCCCGCTTTCAACGTAATCGTGTAGTTAGTCGTAGAGAATGCGTGTAATACCGTGACATAAATCCCGTCCGCTACCGATTCTACAAAGACAGGACGGCATTGATCGCTGTTCGTAAGCCAGCCTGTTGCAGAGCCAACAGGATAGGTGTTATTTGTTCTGTTATCATCGGACAACGTACGAATATTTTCTCCGTTAATATAGATATATTTCATAATATCTACACCGCTGTTTGCAGCGATTAAGGCAGAACCGTTAATATTCCACCATGCGTTGCTTGTAAGCGTACTTGCTGGAGCTAATTTAATGACAAACTGCGACTGGTTCTCAGAATACGAGTTGCTCACGATTGAAACCGCTTCCGTTACGTCTATTGTTTCTTTTTTTATAATTTTCGTAATGGAACCGCTCGCATATTTAAACGATACGTCATCCGTTGTCGTTATCGTCTTACCGTCGTTTAATAACAGCTTAAAACCATTCTTCACCGTAATGGTAAAACCATCTTCCGGTATCCAAGCATTCAAGATCTTGATCGAAGTCCACAAACCAGTAGTCTCGACAGCAATCGGCGAATAGACACCGCCATACGACAATGGGGACGTCGTACCCACATATGTAGTATTGTTCGTTACAATACTTCTTGCAGATTCTCCATTAAAATGCAGATAATCCATGATATCTACGTTGCCGTTCGCCGTAGCATAGCTCGCATGATCATTCCAACAACCTTGTATCGAAGAATTTGCTACAAGATATTCATAAAGATAACCGCCCGAAATCGTGTTATTAATTCTCATTGAAAGCGTTATGCAATCCGTCGGGCTTCCACTCATCCAATCGTCTTGCGTAAACGTGATTGCATCCGTTACTTCCATGACGGTTTCCGCACTTGCGATCTGTTTGTTTTCATCCAAGTTGGATACCATAAACACTGATCCGAACAAGGTACAAACCAACATTACACAACTAAAAATTTTTACTAAAAAAGTTGTCTTTCTTTTTTGGATCATCATTAACTCCCTCCTTTATTTTTTCTTTTCAAATGCCTGATGTTTGTTTTTCTTGAATACTTTTACAAAACTATATTACGATATTTATAATATCAAGTCAATACATATTCCAGGAAAACTGGTTCAAGTGGTCCAAAATTTATATTTGTATTAACCCTCAAATTATCATAAAATCAGCATTGAGTCTTGTTCCTTCAAATCGCTATCTTTGTACAACAAAGTCTTCACTTCATATTGGCCAAACGACAATTTTACCGACTTATCAAAAACTGTGCAAACACATTCCGTTTCGCCTCTAAAATTATTAACAAGGCGTACCATGTACGTATTCGACAATACTTTTCTGAATGCCGAAAGGGTAATATTTTCGTTGGAAAGCGTTACCAAGCTTTCTTCTTTTTTCTCACCCTTGCCATGGGGATAGAAATTGAGGGCGTATGGTTTTTGCGTAAATGCCGTCGCTTTCTTTTCCAGCTCTGTTTCCTTGCAAACCTCCAAACGGAAAGAAAATTCATGCCTGCCCACGTCAATATAACGATTAAAACGTGTTTCGTCGATGATTGGCAGATCTCCGATTGGATGCGCACAATAGACCGAACCATTGAGTAGGGTGATGTACAGCTTCCCATTCTCAAGCGAACAACCGTACGTTCCGTCCTTAAATACCGCAAGTACGTTTCCATCCTTTTCCACACCGACAAACCGTTGCGAGCATTCTTCCGTTTCCTCTCCGTATTCTTGCGTACCGAACGAAGTCTGTCCGATAAAACGACCGAGGTCTTTTAAGGGGATCTCTAATTTCAATCCCTTTCCCGCATCGTTCCAGTTTACATACACCGTCACGTCAATATAATCGAAATCCTTATATACCGTGTATGCCACCCGAACGTCCGATTTTCCCGTATCATAAATACTTTCTACGGTCGTCAAAAGATTTCCGCGTTCTTCTACTCGCAAGCAGGTTTTTATCTTTGGTTTGCTATAATTGCAACCAACTTTTGTCATGTTCCAGCCCCAAGGGTCAGGATTATCATCATAGACCACTGGCATGAAGACATTACCGCTAAAATATTCGTTACCCCCTACCATGTATGAGATTAACCCACCGTTTTCACTGTCAAATATTGCTTTCACACCATTTGTATTGACAAATTCCACCTGCGGCGTTCTATCTAAATTCCTCCTTTTCCCTCTACGGACTTCCACATCAAATCTTGTTATGGACAAGGGATTTAGTTCCGCTTTAATCGCAAAACGTTTGCTTCTGTCCATATTGATACGAGAAGATTCTTTTATCACTTGGAAAGGCACTTCCTTCCCATCCTTTCTTATTGTAAATTCATATCCTTCCGCTTCGGATACAATACCCGCTAAAAGAAAAATATCGCCAATTAAAAGCTGTTCCTCTTTATAGGGGTTGGGATTGTAAACAAAGATAGGATATTCGCCAGGTTTCGCCTTTTCGTAGCCCGCGCAAAGCCCCATAAATGCCTTTGCAAACTGCTTATCAAGGAGTTCTAAGGCATGATCAGCCTTTTGCAAACTACTCTTCTCCCCTTCGATAATACATGTACCCGATAAAACGTCGTGGAATTGTATCGCTGCCATATTCTTTTGCGCCTCGTTAAATGCCGCAAAATCATATTGATAAACGCCCTCTTTATCTGCATACGCACAAATTTTTTCCGTCCTTAACAGCTTGTTTTCCAATTCTGCGTATTTGCGCTTTAATCTCGCGATTGAAGCATAACATTTCACCAAACACGGTTGTAAAGCCTTATTATATTCTGCCTTTGGCATAGCCTTTGTAAAAAAGTCTTCGGGCGTGCTATGTAGAATGGATACCCCTGCCTTTTTCGTCTCTTTCATGTAAGCGTCCAGTTCGCTTAAATCCTTTCTCGACGCTCCGCCGCCATGATTGCCTACGCCCCACAGCGCGATTGCGATATCCTCATTTTCCCAAGGTTTCATCTTTCGCTTAACCGCATTGACTGAATCGCCGAGCTCCGAACAATAAATCCAATCATCCTCAGAACGTACTGCCTTAATTTTACTGCCATCAAACCCTACCCAATCAAAAAGCATTTCGGGGAGTTTTAACAAATCGGGCATCGGGCGGCAAAAAATATACCCTTCATATCCGCATTTATTCAAAATCTGAACTAGCCCTTGCGTATGCCCAAAAGTGTCAAAATTCACGGCTACCGTAGGTCTTACGCCAAACTTTTCCTTAAAATAGCTTAAACCGCTTTCGATTTGACGGACAAAGCCCTCTCCGGAAGGAATATTACAGTCAGGCTGAACATACCAACCACCCATAATATGCCATTTTCCTGCCTTTACCAGCTCTTTTATACGTGCAAATAACACAGGGTCATATTCCTCAACATATTCGTATAAAAGCGCCTCGTTATGACAGAAAATATAATCGTATTCGTCTGCAAGTTCGCAAGCAGAATAAAACGTTGCAAGCGCCGCTGTTGCCCCCTCGTTCCAGTCCCATTGCCACACGGGATCCAAATGCGCATTACATATCAAATGCAACTCTTTCATTCCCTATCTCCTTTGTTCCCGATAAGGTCAAAATAACGCACTCTTTGTTGTCCTTTCAGCTTTTCGAGTAAATCTACTATTTTATCTCCGATTACAAGTTCCGCAGAAGCTACTAAAGGTTCCGTTACAGTGAATTCTGGCTTTCCTGGACACATAGGATAAAGCCCTAAAACGGCAAACATGTACCAACATGCCATTGTGCCGTTATCTTCGTCTCCAGGGAATCCGTTATCTTCATAGGAGAACACCTCGTCCACCATTCTTTTAACAATACGCGCCGTTTTTTCCTTTTCGCCAAATTCCGCATATAAGAATGGAATATGGAAAGATGGTTGATTGGAAATGGCACATTGTCCAAAATCAACAGCAGCCATTTCTGTCATTTCATGAATTTCCAGAGGATAGCCCCCAACCGCATAATCGGGTTGCGTCTCAAATAATTCATCAATTTTTTTCAAAAAATTTTCTTTGTCTCCGTACAAACCAGCCAAGCCAACATAATCTTGATGCACACCAAACGAATTTTGCCAAGCGCCGCCTTCCGTATAATCTCTGCCCCAAGCGTAACAATCAAAGTCTTCACGGAAATGACCATTTGAATCTTTCGCGCGCATAAAACCGATTTCTTTATCAAACAAATTGACATAATTGGCACTGCGTTTCAAGAAAGATTCTGCCGTCTCGGTGTCTCCGCACAGCTTGGCAAGCACCGATATACAATAATCCCCATAGGCAGAGTCCAACGTTTCGTTGACGCTCTGCTCGCATTTATCAAAAGGCACGTATCCTAAAAGCTCATATTCATTAGGGCACTTTCTGCCTACGCGAATCCCCTCTGGCAACAATTTCGAATTTCTCACCGTTGCTTTGTACGCTCTTTGTTTGTTCTTCTCTGTCAGCAAGTTTTTACAAGCAGCATCCGCAAAAACTGCCTCAATTAACGTCCCCGGCATATAGTTTACTTCCGAAGGCGTCAACCATCTAGGCAGGATGCCCGTATCGTCGTAAATGTTAAGATATCCCTCAATAATCTCATTGAGAATTTCAGGTCTCACAATGGAATAAAACGGATAAACCGTTCTGTATGTATCCCAAAAACCATTATTCGTGTAAGCAACCCCGTCTTTTATTTCACCCGTTTCAGGGACAACGTGTTTTGCCTGTCCATTTTCATCGAGCTCATAAAATTTATTCGGGAAAATAAACGCACGATATAAGCACGAATAGAAAGTACGCTCAATCTTTTCATCGGCTGTTATTTTGATACGAGACAACAGAGCTTCCCATTGATGTTCTGCATTAAGAGTGATTTCCTCAAACGTTTTGCCCACAAGCTCTCTATCAAGATTAAGTCTTGCCTGTTCAAGACTGATAAACGACGTTGCAACACGCACGATATAATTCTTTTCGGCAAGAAATACCCCTGTTGCCTCTGCTTTATCACCGATGCGTTCTGTGGCTACGTCCTCAATTTTACAATCAAACGTTACCGCAAAATACATCTTAAAATCTTCCCTTATGGGAGCTTCCGTGCGAGCACAAGTATATCCGCATACCTGGTTATTTTCCTTATCAACGACAATCTCCGTCTTATAATTAAACGGAATAATCGCAAATAAAGGTCTTCCTTGACTGCGCGACGCGTCAATGGACATAATTGCCCCCGTATCGGTCGGTGCAAGTTTAAATTTCGTTTTATATCTCAGTAGATCATATTCCATCAAATGCGGCGTCAGCGTAACGTTTTCAGGACGGAACCCCGACCATCTAAGCGCAGGGTCTACAACAAGTTTGTCTATTTCCGGTAAAAAGCAAAGATGTGAATAATCCCCCGCCCAAGGACTAGGCTGATGGGTCAATCGTACCCCTTCAAAACTCCTATCCTGCGGATGATAAAACCAAGGGCCTCTACTGCTATCCGTTTGCGGTGCAAACATATTTAATGCATTTGGCAAACATATAAGAGGCAAGGTGTTTCCGTTAGAAAATCTTCTTTTGGAATCCGTCCCTTGTTTTATATTAACCATATCAATAAACTTCATTTCCATCTCCTACTATCGCTATATTGCGATTAGTTCCATTTTTTCTCTCACCATTCCTGAATCAATTATTTGTTGGAAAGCGAACGTAAAATCTCAACACTCGGTGCGGGGATACGTCCAAGTGGATCAGGTCCCACGTTCAAGAGATAATTAATACCTCGGCTGTTTAATTCCTCTTTAATTTTTAAAACAGTTTCCGCATTCTTCCAATTTTGATCGTAGGCTTTATACCCCCACGTATCGTTAAGCGTTGCGGGAACTTCGTAAAGCATGCCGTTGCCTTCCGCGTCCGTTTCGTTATCGCCTGACGAACCGTAATCCCCCATTCCGTTTCCAATTCTCGAATTGATCAAACAATTCGGTTGATACTTCTTTACAAGATTATAAAGCTCAACAGATTGCTCTTTCGTTATATCCTGTGGCGTATCGAACCAAATCAAATCAATGTCACCGTAATTTGTCAAAAGTTCCGTCACCTGCGGAATTGTCTTCTTGCGGAAACAAATCTCAAAATTCTTTACTGTATCAGGAAAATCCCAGAAATTCGTCCAAGGCTTGCCTTGGCTCGTTTCCTCCGTTTCCGTATACCCGCCACCGTGTTCTTCATGCCAATCCAGTTCCTGCGAATAATATATCCCGAATTTTAACCCCTTTTTATGGCACGCAACTGACAATTCTTTGATGATATCCCTCCTAAACGGCGTATTCATAACGTTGTAGCCGTCCACCTTGGAATCAAAGAGCGCAAACCCCTCGTGATGCTTAGTCGTCACTACAATATACTTCATCCCTGCAGCAACGGCAAGATCGCACCATTCATCTGCGTCAAAGAAAATGGGATTGAATGCTTCCATCAATTTTTCATATTCTTTGATGGGAATTTGAAAACAAGATTGCGCCCATTCGGCAATCATATCCATTCTTTTACCTTTCCACTCGCCAGCCAACAGCGAATAGAGTCCAAAATGAATCATCATGCCGAATTTGGCTTCTTTAAACCACGCTTTTCTATCTACAACCATGGAAAAACTCCTCTTACCCTTTTACACCGATGGAAGAAATCCCTTCCATAATCGTTTTCTGAAAGAATCCAAAAAGAATAATACAGGGGATCATCATGATTACCCCGACAGCCGCCTGCACGTTGGGCATCGTATTACCGCTGGAATCTACGAAATCGAAATACAGCGCCAACGAGAGCGTCCATTTATCCTTTGCTCTATCCCCCACACTGCCTACGTAGGTCATAGGACCTTGGAAGTCGTTCCAGTTTCCGATAAGCCCCGTAACCGCAAGATAAATCAAAATTGGTTTAATCATCGGCAAAACGATATTCAAATAAATTTGGAAGCTGTTTGCGCCGTCCAATTTTGCCGCTTCCATATAAGAATTAGGGATACCACGCATAAATTGACGAACCAAGAATATATTCATTGTACCGCCGCCGAGCCACATAGGTACCCAGAGCGGATACAGCGTACCGTCCCAGCCTATCTTTCGATAAATGATCATCAAAGGAATGGAAATAACGGTGCTGGGCAACAATACCACAGCCATAACCATACCAAAGATAAAATCGCGCCCGAAAAAGTCAAGTTTTGTCAAAGCATACGCAGTCAAAGAAGATGTAATACATATGCCGCCTACGGTCATAAAACAGACAAACAACGTGTTCAGCGTATAACGTAAATATGCAGCATTTGTAAAAAAATGCTTATATGGTTCGAAATTGAAATATGAGGGCCACAATGCTTTCAGCGATATATCTTCATCAGGCATGACCGAATTGATAAGCAATGCATATACGGGGAATAAAAATATAACCGAAACTATAATCAAAAAGAAATATTTGGTGCAGGTGAACGCAATTCTACCTGCTTTGGGATTTTTAATCGTCACTTCCATATTATGCTTCCTCCCCATAATAAACCCATTTTTTACTGGTTTTGAAAAGGACCGCCGTCATAAGCGCAATAATCAAGAACAGTATCCACGACAACGCGCAAGCTATACTCATACCATTTTCTACTGCGCCGAATGCATTGTTATATATGTAAACAACGATGAAATTCAGTTTAGCCTCACCCTCATAACGAGAATACAAAGGATAAATGTTGGTGAACGCCTGAATACCGCCGATCATACTGGTAACAATGACGTAGAACATCATGGAAGTGGACATGGGGATTGTAATCTTGAAAGTCTTATGAAAATAATTCGCCCCGTCAAGATCCGCGGACTCGTATAGTTCCTTAGGGATATTCTGCATCTGCGATAGCCACATGATCGCCGTACCGCCCCAAGTAAACACGTTAATGATCAACAACGTAGGCAATACGGTATTGGAATCGGAATAGAACGGGAATGAAAGCCCGAAAATATCGAGCAAAGCATTCAAGTATCCCCCGCGATCGTCCGTCATATTCGCCCAAAGCATCGTACCCGCAACTGCAGGGATTAAGTTCGGTAAATAATAAAGAATACGGAAACCCTGAATACCCTTTGTTTTCTGATTCAAGAAGAGCGCTACTGCATACGAGCCAAGGATCTGCAGCCCCAAGCTGATGATCGTAAAGCCGAACGTAACCCCAATCGAGCTGATAAACGTATCCCAAATCCCGTCAGGTTCGGCCGTAAAAATTAGGGAAAAATTATTAAACGTAAAACCGCCGTATTTATCATCGCCGCGTTGCGTCGGATCGTAACTGCGAAAAGCGAACGAAAGGGACGTGGTCATAGGAAGTATTGTAAAAATGATAATACCAATGAGTACGGGTAAAACATAAAGCCAACACGGCGCGTTTTTCTTTAAAAAGCGCGCAACCTTGTCTTCTTCTCTACCTGTTACGCCCGAAGGTGTGAATTCTTTGTTCATTCGATTGCTCCTTATTTGTTAAATCCACGAAGATAATCTTGAGGTTTCGTTGCTGCGTAGTTCGAATTCGTCTTGCTGATCAAGGCATCCAAGCTGCCGCCTGCATTATAATCCGCTCTTTGGAAGTTTTGGAAGAACGTCTGAATGGTATCTCTGAATTTAATTCTATACGTTGCTTGATAAATATTGAACCAGTCTTGTTTCAATTCATCACCCGCAACCCAAGCATCTTGATTCATATGTTCTAACCCTTCCATTTTGCGCCAAGCGGGGGTTACGCCGCCGTTGGTTTCCGCGCTATACAGCGATTTCAAAACAGGAATATTACTACCCGTCTCTCCCGCTACTTCTTGTCCGTCATGTGTAATGATGAATTTAATGAAATCCCAACAAATATCCGCATAGGATCTATAATTGCCTTTTACAGTGACGCCCTTTCCTTCATAGATATTGTTAATAGCATACCCAGAACAACCTGCCGCAATCTTATCGGTCGGAATTGACAATGCCTGCAAAGGAATCCTGTTATACTTTTCAACGTAATCTTTTTGTTGCTGTTTCAAGTTGTTGATCGCAGTTACCATAATAGGTCTAGAAACGATCTTCATGAAAGTATTGTTGTTGATAAACGCTGTATCTTCCAATTCACTGTAATATACATTTTTGCCTTCAATGTAGCTATGTAACGTCTCTAAAGTCTCTTTACTGCTTTCAAGATTCAACGTACCGTCAGCATTTACAATCCCTTCTACGCCCATAGCCGTAAGGATCGTGGTATAACAAGGTTCCCAAGAAAGTTTCATATCTAACACGGTACGGTTTTCCCAGGTTGCTTTCATCTTTTGCCCTTTCGTACCCAAGCTCGTCGCATAATCAACGATATAACGGATTCTTTCCGCTGCCGTCTGTGAAAAATCAGTAAGGTCTTTCAATTCGTCCCAGTTTTCACCGCCGACGATTGCTTCCAATCTTGCCGTGGTAGAAACGTAGTCCTGAGGCATTTCTTTAACATTATTTTGCGCCTTGTAATACTCCTCGTAATCAGCATCTAAATCGTCAAACAAACCTAAGTTGCACAAAATTGTAGGTTTGTTATAATCTCTGGGAGCAAAATACAAACCATATTCCGAGTGATTGTTATAACTCTCCAACCCATCGGAGTCCAAATCTAAATCATCGCTTCTAAAGTTACCCTTATAGTTTTTGGTCGGTTTGAAATGACCGTTAAACGATGCGGTATCCAACATGGATTCGTAGTACAGGCTATAATCGGTTTCCTCGCTCCTTTCGTAAAAAGGACGAAGATCGGTATAATAGTGCTGCCATCTCGCATGGGTCGTATCCGATGTCCAAATAATATGAGGCGTTTCGTCAGGGTCACTCTCTTCCAACTCAGAGATTCCGTTCATATATGATTCATATCCAGAAACCGAAAACGTTTCAATGTTAATAACAACGTCGGGATTTTCCTTTTGATATGCCTCAATCAACGACTTCATTACGCCCTCTTCAGATGCTTCCTTTTGACATGCAACAGTGATCTCGTAATAATCTTTCTCTTTTTCATTGCAGCTAGCGAATGCAAGAGCAGCCATTAATATGCTCATAGCAATAAAACCGATTTTTTTCATAATTTTTCCTTCCTTATTTTATTTTCTTACTTTATTTCAACCGTCACCGAACGCAAAGGTACGTTGATTGTTACTTTGCCGTCTTCTACGGTATAGTTACCCCATTCTCTTCCGTTAACGTAAACGATAGGCGTATCGTTAGGAGCATTTAACGTTACCTGCACTAAGATACCGCTTGCATCCCCTCTTACAGAGTCGATTCTGACCGAATTTTCAAACATCGTCAAATCATATTTTACTCCGTTGTAAGAGAGATTTTCCATCCCCCAATAATCCAAAGCATTCGGGAGCGAAGGCGTAATCTTCAACGTGTCACCGTTTACAGTATCAATGCCGAAGAAACCATAGGGAATCGCAGAAAGCATCAAGAAAGATTCTAGGAACTCCCCATCGATACCCATAACGCCGTTCGGGCCTTCACTTCTTTCCTGCGTGCCCTTGATACCGTTCTGCAAAGCGTAATAATCACCTTTACCGTCCCCGTCTGCGTCCCACTGTGCTTCTTCATAATAATCCCAGTAGAACCTATCAGGATTTTTGTTGAAATTCTTACTCTTTGCATAGTAATCGTAGATATCCATATACCAGTCTTTGATGGCCGACAATCTCGAATATGCATCATCTGCGCCGTACGCGCTGACTCTACCCATCAAATCGAAGAAACTGGTGTACATGATTGCCCCGCCGTTTTGCACCTGCGTTTTCCCATACTTACATTCGGGATTTTGATAGGAACCGTTAAAGATACTCAAATCATATTGATCTTCTGCGGCATAGGTATTTACTCGGGGGGCAAACTCGAAGAAATAGATATCTTCCCCTTGAGAACCGTGTTTGTCCATTTCTACGATACGCTTACCGCTGATCCAATCCATAATGGACTTGGTTTGCGCTTCGTTGGCAATGCCGTAATAGATCGCCTCCATATTCCACATGGTATAACCGTAATCGTACCATTTTTCGTCCGCCTCGGAGTATCCGCCTACAAATCTGCCTGTTTCTTCGTTCCAAAAGCCCATCTTATCCTCTTCATTGATCGGCTGTTGAAGAGCTGTTAAAACGTCGCTTGCAATCTTCGATAGATCCTCTGCCGTGTAGGAATATTCTGAAACTCCGTGCTGAAAGTTTCTATCCGCCGTCTTTACGCTTGCCGCGTCTTTATCCACGTTAATACCGTTCCGCGCAAGGATATTTTCTAAATATGCCAGATCTTTCAAGGCTTTGTAGAAATACATATTCGACTGGAAATCATATCTCGTCATGAAAGAAATATCCCAGTAGCCGTTGGAAAGCGTCATGGCTACGCGTTCGTATTTATCAAACGAAGTATTATCCGAATCATGCCCGACCAAATACGATTGATCGTTTAAATGACGGTCCTCATCATACATTTGCATATAGAAATTAATCGCTTTGCGGGCTTTTGTGATATTCGCCTTTAAAAACTCAATATCCCCTGTATAATCGTAGTCTTGACGCAAGGAAGAGATAAAGATTGAATTATTATTCACGTGGCGGGTATCAAACGTAGAACGAACGTAGTTGAGCGCAAATCTACCGCTGAGCGTTGTTCCTTCCTTCGCTTTAATCTCTACGCGGATCTGATTGATCCAAGAATTGAGTTCTTTATCGGAATTCCACGTTTCTTCTGCATACATGGGCAAAAATTCAATGTGTTCGTATGCAGGCGTATATTCGTAATTGATGAATGCCTTTTCGTTGACGGATACACTGTACCAAACGTCGGGATCTTCCGTTGTATAATACACGATGATATCCTCAATGTTTTGACAATCCGCCGTATACATTCTGATATCCAATTCCAACAGCGGACTGTAATACGCCAAGGTATAATCACTTAGAGGAGAAGTAAATTCAACGCTGCTTACTTCGCTCACATTTGTTTCGTAAAGCCCAGCGTTTAAATGCGCTTCTTCATTGTCATAATAGTTTTCCCCGTCACTGCAACGGCTGGACCATGCGTTTTCTGTCGAAGTACCGTTAAAATCCCAACTGGTACTAAGATCCACGTTATACGAAGTCGGGAAAGGCCAACCCATTCTGTGCTCGCCCGTGTTCGTTGTGGACAACGCGTCGCGCACGGCGTCCGTTTCTTGCCATACGTACCCATAATCATCGACGGGAATATTCTCTAAGATATTGCGAATCCCTGCAATTCGGTCGGTTTCATAGCCGTCATAACTGTTATACCAGTAATACGACATGGAATTCCATTCCTGCCAGAAGAACTGCTTTGCATTTACCCCAGCCGTGATACTGTTTACCTTTTGGTCGCGTCCGTTTTCGTCAATATAGCCCGAATG
>JAFVQP010000066.1 GCA_017504735.1 Clostridia bacterium
GAGGACAATCGTACATAGACACCCTTATCGAGTAAGTCCCAAAGCTGTTCACGATAGCCTTTCAAACGCTCAAAATCTGCCTTAAAGGTAAAGAACTTTTCTTCCGCTGCATATTGAAAATGCTGAATACCAAACACATTTTCCGTACCGCTTCTTCTCCCGCCTTCTTGACCGCCACCGATGATATAAGGTGGAAGTTGCAAGGTCTTGCGTTTAATCAACGCACCCACACCCTTTAACCCGCCAATTTTATGCGCGCTTATCGAGTATAAATCTACTTCTTTTGCGAGCTTAAACGGAATTTTTCCGTATGCTTGTACACCATCGCTGTGAAAGATTACACGGGGATTTTTCTGTTTGACAAGCCTTGCAATCATATTGATATCGTTAATTGCGCCAATTTCATTGTTAACGTGCATAACGGAAACGAACGACGTTTTTTCGTCCACCAAATCAAGCAAAGCCTTTACGTTTACTTTACCATCCTTTTCCAAAGGCGCAAAACGAGGCTCGGCAACGCCACGATTTTTAAGCTCGTGAAACGCCGCTGTAACCGCCGAGTGTTCACCCGCAGTCGTCACCGCATTCCCCCTTTTTGCGAAGGAAAAAATGGCTTGATTATCCGATTCCGTTCCACAAGACGTAAACACCAACTCAAACGCAGCTTCATCCGCTATCTTAGAAAGCAAAACGGAGCGCGCCTTTTTCAGCTCGCCCTGTAATGCAAATCCCTCGTTATACATTGCGGAAGGATTGTGAAATTTTTCCGTTATATACGCCGTCGCCCGCTCAAACGCCGTCAAAGATGGCTTTGTCGTCGCTGCATTATCTAAATATATCATCTTGATGCCTGCTTCTTTTCTTGCATAACGTAATCGCTTTCCAATTTATTTCGTCTTGCAAATTTTAAAATATTCATCAACATAAGCTCACGACATTCCAACACAAACAGTTTTTTACCGTTATATTCCGCTAAAACGTACATAAAGAACTTTCCTGCTTCAGGCTCATCGTTCGACGTGCAAAGCACCGTCTTTATATTAGGGTCACTTCTAAAACGTTCAAACGACGGGTTTTCCGCATCGCCAAACTGAATCATATCTTCACAGTCAATACGCGCAACCAACTTTCTTTTGTTCACGTTGATAACCTTGGAAATACGCAATTCCCCTGATACAAAGGCATAGTCATAACTAACGTTGATGCGCATCTTCCACATACGCAACATAAACCAACACAAAAACAGCCACACGCATATGAAACCCCAGATAATCCAGTTGCCCAGCAAGGTTACATCCACGGTATAGAAGCCGATGATAATCCACAATATCCCCAACACAAGAAATATCATGGAGAGCACCGTCAAAACGTTATATTTCTTTTGTTTTTTTTCTGAATTGTGCACAAGGGCACTCTCTTCGTAAAAAACGTCCATCAAAAACTCCTTTTATTGTTTGATTAAATTTCAAACATCCCTTCGTAAACGGTTTTCACGTTGCCAAGCAATTCAACATCGCCGTCCGAATGGTAATTTACCGTCAAATCGCCGCCACGAAGCTTCACCGTTACGTTGGTATCCCTTTCACAATACCCCGCAAGGGTTGCAGCAACAACCGCAGCGCATGCGCCAGATCCGCAAGCCCACGTTTCACCGCTGCCACGTTCCCACACACGCATCTTAATGGTTACTTTATTGACCACGCGGATGAATTCCGTATTAATTCCTTCTGGGAAATATTCGCAATTTTCAAATTCCGCACCAACCGATTTTACATTGATGGCATCAACTTTATCACTAAAGATAACACAATGAGGGTTACCCAGATTCACAAGCGTTACCTTATAATCGTTTCCGCCAACGTTGATGGTTTTTCCTACGATTTGTTCTTCATCCCAAACGCAAGGGATTTTTTTTCCCGCAAGGGAAACTTTACCCAAGTTTACGCTCGCGCTGTTTACTTTACCGCTAAACGAATATACTTTTACATCCAAAACAGCTTTCGCCATTTCGATTTTCATATCCGTTTTCTTTACAATGCCTTTTTCATAGAGGTATTTACCCACACAACGAATTGCATTGCCGCCAATAGAAGATTCTTTGCCGTCACGATTAAACACGCGCACCTTTGCATCTGCAATATCCGATTTTTCAATCAATGCAATACCATCACCGCCAATACCATAATGAGGCACCACGTAATTTACCGCAATCGATTCAGGGCAAGTAATTTTGCCGTCACGGTTATCAAATACAATATAATCGTTTCCGCAAGATTGCATTTTTGTGAAATGCAACTTCAACTTTTCCGTTCTCAGGGCATTAATATCTACAAGCTCTGTATTTCCTTCGGTAAATTTACTTGCGATAATATCCGCAAGTGCATTTGCCGTATCCAACGCCGTCAATACGGTAATCCCAAGCAAAATTGCATGGTGATGCAAACGAATGAAGTCGTTGATCGATTCCATATCCGTTTTACCCGTATAAACAACGTAGTCAATTTTACCTTCGTCCATCAGTTTGATAACGGAATCCGTCGCCGACAATCTATCCACTACCGTACAATCAAACCCTAAGTCCGTAATAACCTTTGCAGTGCCCTTCGTTGCGTACATGGTACAACCCAAGTCGCCAAATTTCTTCGCAATCGTCAATACGTCCAACTTATCTTGGTCGTTAACCGTCATATAAACGCCAACGGGTTTACGTTCGGAAGGATGGCACATCTTAAATCCTGCCGATACAAGACCTTTAAACATTGCTTCTTCAATCGTCTTACCGATACCCAAAACTTCGCCCGTCGATTTCATTTGAGGGCCAAGCTGAGAATTTACGTCATTCAACTTTTCAAAGCTAAATACGGGTACTTTTACCGCTACGTACGGCGAAGAAGGATATAAACCTGTACCAAAGCCCAAATCTTTCAAGTTCTCCCCTACGATGATTCTTGTTGCAAGCTCTACCATAGGTACACCCGTCACCTTAGAGATGTAAGGCACAGTACGCGATGCACGAGGGTTCACCTCGATAACGTAAAGCTGACCACGATAAATAAGATACTGAATATTAATCAACCCTTTCGTCTTCAACTCCAAAGCAAGTTGCGTCGAAACCTCGATAATTCTCTCTAACATAGTATCTTCGAGATTGTAGGGAGGATATACAGCAATTGAGTCCCCAGAGTGAATACCCGTACGCTCTATGTGTTGCATAATACCTGGAATCAATACGTCTTTCCCATCGGAAATTGCATCAACTTCAAGTTCGGTACCCATCAAGTATTGGTCGCAAAGCACCGGATTTTCAATGCCTTGCGCAAGAATAACGTCCATATAACGGCATACGTCTTCAGGGGTAAACGCAATCGTCATATTTTGACCGCCGATTACGTACGAAGGACGAAGTAATACTGGATATTCAAGTTCTTCCGCCGCAGCAAGCGCTTCCTCTTTCGTCATAACCGTAAGTGCTTTAGGACGAGGAATCGAATATTTTTCAAGCAATGCTTCGAAACGTTCTCTATCTTCTGCCGCATCAACGCTGTCCGCACTCGTACCCAAAATACGGATACCATGGCTTGCAAAATATGCGCAAAGGTTGATTGCCGTTTGACCGCCAAACGTAATGATAACCCCGTAAGGCTTTTCAATATCCAAAACGTGTTGCACGTCTTCAGGGGTCAAAGGTTCAAAGTACAAGCGATCCGCTGTGTCAAAGTCGGTAGAAACCGTTTCAGGGTTGTTGTTAATGATGGCCACTTCGTAGCCAAGTTCTTTCAATGTCCAAACGCAATGTACGGACGAATAGTCAAATTCAATACCTTGACCGATACGAATTGGACCAGAACCGATTACAACAATACGCTTTTTATCACTATTCGCAAGGAAAGGCGCCGCTTCATCATGTTCATGAGGGTCGAACGTAGAGTAGAAATAAGGCGTTTTTGCAGGGAATTCCGCTGCGCACGTATCTACCATTTTATACGCTGCCTTCTTTCTATAAGGCACTTTTTGACCGCTAAGCGCCTCTATATCTTTATCCATATAACCAAGGCGTTTACCCTCTTCATACAACGATTCCGTCAATACTTCCGTCGCAAGCTTTTCTTCGTATGCAATCAAGTTTTTAAACTTGTTTAAGAACCAACGGTCAATCTTTGTGATGTTAAATACTTCATCAACCGTTACACCCTTTTTCAAAGCAGCGTAAACCACAAAGATGCGTTCATCCGTCATTTCAGGCAATTTCGCAAGCAATTCCTCTTTCGTAGAATGTAAGAATTTCTTATAATTCATCGTTGTCGTGGAAATTTCCGCACCGCGAACCGCCTTCATAATCGCCATTTCAAACGAGGTACCAATAGACATAACCTCGCCCGTTGCTTTCATTCTCGTACCAAGTTCACGCTTTGCGTACAAAAATTTATCAAACGGCCATTTGGGCATTTTTACAACCAAATAGTCAATTGTAGGTTCGAAGCAAGCATAGGTATTGCCCGTTACGTCGTTTACAATTTCATCAAGCGTATAGCCAAGCGCAATCTTAGACGTCACCTTAGCAATCGGGAAGCCGGTTGCCTTAGACGCAAGCGCAGAAGAACGGCTAACACGAGGGTTTACCTCGATAACCGAATATTCAAACGAATCGGGGTTTAATGCAAACTGTACGTTACAGCCGCCTTCGATACCAAGTTCGGTAATAATCGACAACGCCGCATTTCTAAGCATACCGTATTCTCTATTGGAAAGGGTTACCGCAGGTGCAACAACAATAGAATCGCCCGTGTGAATACCGACAGGGTCAACGTTTTCCATCGAGCATACGGTTAATACGTTGCCTGCGCTATCGCGCAAAACTTCAAATTCTATTTCCTTCCAACCTGCGATATACTTTTCAATCAACACCTGCGTAATCGGCGAAAGCATCAAGCCGTTGTGGGAAATCAAACGCAATTCTTCTTCGTTGAACGCCACACCGCCACCTGCGCCGCCAAGTGTATAAGCAGGACGAATAATAACGGGATAATTGAGTTTGTTGGCAATTTCCACACACTCTTCTACCGTATATGCAATATCGGAAGGCACGCAAGGTTGATTAATCTTTTCCATCGTCGCCTTAAACAGCTCTCTATCCTCCGAACGATCAATTGCATCAAGCTTCGTACCAATAAGTTTTACGCCGTGTTCATCGAGGAACCCAGACTTTGCAAGTTTGCAACCCATCGTAAGCCCCGTTTGACCGCCAAGCGAAGCAAGCAAACTATCAGGTTTTTCCTTGAGAATAATACGCTTTAAGCTTTCTTCCGTCAATGGCTCAAGGTAAATCTCATCTGCCAATGCTTTATCCGTCATAATTGTCGCAGGGTTAGAATTGCAAAGTACAACGTTAATCCCCTCGCTCTTCAACACACGGCAAGCCTGTGCGCCCGCATAGTCAAATTCCGCAGCTTGACCGATTACGATAGGGCCAGAGCCAATTACCAAAACTTTCTTAATATCACTTCTTTTAGGCATATTACTTCACCTCCGTCATTGCGGCAAATTTATCATACAAGGGATTGTCGGGATGTCCAATTCCGCAAGATTCAGGAACGAATTGTACGGTGAATGCATTCAAATCCGCATACTCAATCCCCTCACAAGAACCATCGTTTACATTCACAAAACTAATTTCCCCCTGTTTTAAGGAACTGCTTACCACTTCATAACCGTGATTTTGCATCGAGATATAAACTTTGCCGTCCTTTACGCATTTTACAGGTTGATTGCTACCACGGTGACCATATTTTTGCTTTTTTACATCCGCACCAAGCGCAAGCGCAACAGTTAAATGGCCCAAACCAATTGCCATCACGGGAATTTTACCCATCAGTTTTTTCACTTCAGCAATCAAGGCTTTATTTTCGTTGGGATTACCAGCACCGTCGGAAATCACCACACCGTTTACATTCAAGGAAAGAATTTCCTCTGCAGTTGTACTCGTCGGTACGCTGATAACGTTATACCCCTGTTGATTAAGGTTTGCAATCGTACTATTTTTCGCGCCCAAATTCCAAAGCGCAATCGTTTTGGTTGCATTTTCAGCAGCAAAGTACCCCTTTTCGGTGGAAGCCGTCACCTCCAAGGCGTTTTCAATTTTATATGCAGAAAGTTCAGCTATTTCCTTTTCCGTTAAAGGCTTGTCGCTAACACGCGCATTCATCGCACCTTCCTCACGCAATATTTTTGTAAGCTCACGCGTGTCTACACCGTAAATCCCCACAACCCCCTCTTCTTTTAAGTAGGTTTCAAGTGTATCTTCCATGCGGAAGTTGGAAGGATTGTCACAAATTTCACGCACAACGTACGCAGAAACCCAAGCGCGCTTGCTTTCTACGTCCGCGCGAATCGCCCCGTAGTTACCAATCAATGGAAAGGTTTGTACAAGAATTTGCCCATAGTTCGCAGGGTCGGTCAGAGTTTCCATATAACCAACCATACCCGTCGAAAACACCAATTCACCAACGGCATTTCCGTCCGCGCCAAAGCGCCAGCCTTCAAAGACTTTCCCATTTTGGAGTGTTAAATACACTTTTTGATCTTTCATACGCATTCCTCTATATTCATTCATTTATTTATTTCCATTTTGATAAAAAATAAGACTGATTTGAAAAAAATCAGTCCTCATTAACAAAAATAAAAGTATTTGCGAAATCAAAAAAACGAACAAAAACGTCGAGCTTGCTTTCTGCCATAGCGCAACGAATTGTTCCTACCATCTTCATTTGTTGAGTATCTTTCGCAAACATCATAACTCACCTGCAATTTTGTATATTATAACACGCACGCGCACGTTTGTCAAGTTTTCAAACCACTTTTACTATAGGAAAAATAATTTTTATACAAATATTTCTTTAAGCGACAAACAACCAACCGACGTTGCACCATAATTCCCGTCGTTCAAATCGATTTTTAACGCAATCTCTTCACCTTGTAAAACTCGCAATAGATGCATTTTATCAATATTCATTAACGCATCATCATCACATAAAACATAGGAACAATCTTCCCCTGCAAGAGATATTTGCAATTTGGAGCAAGACGCATTATCCGCAACGGAATTCAAGACGTATAAAATCCTCTCCGCCCCACTTTCACCCTGTAAAATCGCACGGCGGATTGCGTAAGAATTGACCACTGTTTTCGCAACCGCGCAAGCAACCTGCTGAGATTTTGCCCCCAACACTTTACAAGTAAACACGCGCCCATCTTGATCACAATCCCTTGCAAGACGACGGCAAATTTCAAATAATACTTTTCGCAATGCAAACGTGAATTTAGAAAACTCGGTATCATCGCAAGAAATTTTATAATTCCCTGCCTTCCCGTTTGCCATAATACACACCATATCATTGGGCGAAGGAGCCCCATCGCAAGCAAGCAGGTTTACCGTATCTTTTACGCACATTGACAATGCTTTTTGCAGCATTTCCGAGGAAATATTCACGTCCGTCGTCAAGAAAATTAAAGTAGTTGCCATATTAGGAGACACGTGCAAATTTCCTTTAAACAACGCACCGATCTTACATGGAAAGTCTCCCAAATCAAAGGAAAACGCTGCGTGTTTTGGAAAAGAATCAGTTGTCATAATCGCTTCAGCAGCAGCCAAACTCCCCTCAGACGTCGCTTGCAACCCCTGCACCAAAGGCTTTAAACCGCCTTCAAACGTGGATAACGATATCGGCTTTCCAACCGCACCCGTTGACGCTATCACAGTATCATTGCAGTCAATATCTGAACGAGCCGCTAAAGCTCGACAAGCCATCTCCGCCAGCCGCTCTCCTTCTGGTAAAAACACATTTGCCACACCACTATTAACGAGAATCGCCCGCGCTAAACCATATTTCAAGTGTCTTTTCGTTGTAGAAGCGGGACCACTTGCTTTACTTTTTGACGAGAATACGCAAGCTGTTGGACAACGCCTATCCGCAACAACCAATGCAAGGTCCTTTTTATTTTCATCGGCGGCAAATCCACAGTGTATTCCATTTGCACGAAAACCAGCGGGCGCACAAATCCCTCCGTCGATCTCCCGCAATTCTCTATTTACCCCGTTCTTCCTCATTTGTCGTCCTCAATTTACTCCTCGAATAAGATCGCCGCCTGCACAACGACTTCATCTTGCCCATTAAAACCTTGCACCAAATACTCTCCATCACCATTTTTCTTGCGATAAAAGGAAAGCTTATCCCCTTCCTTGCATTGTTTTACATAGGTAATAGAGAATTTCTTCATCGTTTTATCCGATAATTCAGCGATCGTAAAACAGTTCAAGCAATAATCCGCATAACGAGTGTTATTTACGTGCATATTGTGATCATACTCGGAATTGGCGACCATCATTTCATAACGCAATTCCCCTTCGCCTTTCATAAAGCCAGGAATTTTCCAATTCACTTCGCTCATCACTCGTGTGGTATTATACGTGGTATAATCTTGATTATCTATGACCTTAGATGGCAAAATTTTCCCAGCGTTTATATCCACCAAGCACCAACGCGACTATGCATTGATGGCTACTTTATCCCGCAAAAGAAACTGATATTCTCTACCAAATGTCACCCTTGTAGGCGGTAAAGGCCAAGTTTTCACCTCTACCAGATCACCAAGCGAAACAGAATCAAGAAATTCCACACAAACGTTGGCTACCATAAACGCATACCCACGCGGTTTTACAAATGCATAGCCAAACCCCAATTCATCTGCGCTAGAGCAGGCAACCTCTTCCATCAAAGCGAGCACCACGGATAATTTCATCTCATCTTTAAAATCCGAATCACAATATTTAATTGTAAAGTCTTTTTTATGTTCATAAAGTGCCATAAATTAAGTATATACTTTCTTTCACAAAAAGTCAATTCCCCTAAGGGGAATTTTTGGAAAAAAATATGAATTTTTTCTGTTTTTACCAACTTTTTATATTGAATATATTGACTTTTTGTTTTCTTTGTGATATAATACTGTATGTAAAGTATAAAATAAGAAAAAACCTTGAAATTTAAAGCTTTTTAAGACATTTTACTTTACCAAGTATATGTGACATAACACTACTATGTCTAACAAAAACAACCCCAAAGGAGCAGGTTATGAGCGAAAGAGACGATGCGTTTGAAAACGACAACGCAATGACTGGTGGCGAAGAGCAAAACCTTGGCATTAGCGCAGATTTAATTCGTGGTCACATCAACACCATCATTTTAAGAAGTTTGTATGACGGCGACAAATACGGCTACGACATCATCAATGAAATCGAAAAGAAGAGCGGCGGACTGTACACCTTGAAGCAGCCCACCCTTTATAGTGCGTTGAAACGTTTGGAATCCTTAAATTACGTTTCTTCCTACTACGGCGAATTCTCCAATGGCGGCAGAAGAAAATACTTTTCCCTCACCGACCTTGGCAGACGTTTCACCGAACAAAATCTTTCCGAATGGGAATATTCTAGAACCATCATCGACAGCTTAATTTCCGACGGAAATGCGCACTACGACTTCTCTTTCATTACGGAAAAGCAAAATGAACTTACCGATTTAAAAAAGGCCCTTGCAGCACGCGAACAAGCCCTGGAAGACGAAAAAGTCGCTTTAAATAACCTGAAAAACGAATTGCAACGCGAGCGTTCGCTTTTATCCACCCAAAGCGCTTCTTTATCCTCGCAAAAATCCGATTTCATCGAATTACGTGAAAAAGTTGAAACGCAAACAGCCGAGTTAGAAGAAAAGGAACGCACTTTAAGCGAGAAACAAGGCGAAATCGATGCAAAAGAGTTAGAGTTAATCGAAAAAGAACAGGAAATCGGCAACGCGAAAACTGAACTAGAGTTAAGGGCGGCTGAAATCAACGAGTTAAAAGCTTTGCTTGAAACACAACAAGCAGCCTTTACAGAACAGCAAGCCGCTTTCGCAGAACAAGAAAGCGAATTACAAACCGCAAAAGACGATTTGTCCTCTTTACAGCAATTAAACACTGAATTGCAAACGAAGAATGCTGAATTAGAAGCTAAAAACACCGAATTGGAAGAACAAACCGCCCTCCTCTCCTCTAGCGCTATTAACAACGAAGAGTTAATGCAGGCAAAAGAAGATTTAGAGGCTATGCAAGCGGAACTTGAAGATAAGAAATCCATCATTACCTCGTTAAACACTGCGGTTACCACCCAAGAAAACACCATTCGTATGCTTAAAGAAGAATATGAAGGTAAAACCACCGAGTTCTATAACCGTAGCCTTGAACTTCGCGCTCAACAAGCGCAAGTAGACGCTCAACGCGAGAAGATTGAAAGCGAAAAGCTTGCCATTGATGCGCAAACCGCACAAAATGAGGAACTTTTACGTCAATTGCAAGAAAAAGAAACCCTGCTTGCCGAGCGTGAAAATGCGTTAAACGAACTTTCTGAGTCCATGAAAAACTCAGAAGAAACCAACTCCACCGCTCTCGCTGAATTAGAAGAACGTAAACGTGAACTTGAAGAAAAAGAGGCGGCAATCCTAGTTGCAAACGAAACCCGCGAAGAATTCCATAGAGCACAAGCGGCACTTCAGGACGAACGCAATGCATTAGAAAACGAGCGTAAAGCTTTAGAGGAAGAACGTTCTGAACTTACCAACAAACTCGAAACCCTTGAAGTGGAACGTGACACTCTCCGCGCCGACAACGATGCCTTGGAACAGGAAAAACTCGCACTCATTGGGGAAAAAGAAACCCTGAACGCTTTGCAGGCATCCCTGCAAGCAGAGCGCGCAGAGTTAGACAAGAAAACCTACGATTTAACCCGTTTGGAATCCGCAATAGAAGAAAAAGAACGTAATTTACAATCAAAGGAAACTGAAGCAAGCGCTTCTTCCGATGAAATCCAACGTCAAAGTGAAGAATTGCGCACACGCGAAGAAGAGTTAGCAAAAAACACACGCAAGCTACATGAAGATTTAGCATTCTTGGAAAAGCAAAGCAATGAACTTTCTACTCGTGAAGCGATTTACAATCAGCAACAGCTTGATTTTGTAACCCGTAAAAATGCAGCGGCAGCACAACACGTTGAATACTTTATTAAATCTACACAAACAGGAATTTTTTCCTGAGTGATATAATCTTTATCAGTACCAAAAGATGCTGCATATGCCACTTTTTTTTCACATCCGTTATTAGGGAGAAAAGAAAGGAACATCTCTTCAATAGAATAAACA
>JAFVQP010000067.1 GCA_017504735.1 Clostridia bacterium
AATCAAAAGGGCAGAAACGGAGTTTTGCTGAAAAGTGCAATTCACGGTGCTACACGTGGTGTTACTGTTCGTAGCTGTTATATCCACGATGTCTGGACGATAAACGATTTAGGCCCAAGTATAAAATGAGTTTCCACTCTAAATATAACGCGCGTAAGAAGAAGATTGAATCGGGCTTGCCCGACGGTCCCTTGGAAGATACGGGCATTACGACCAACCGTAAGGGGACAACGGTACGTTTTAAGCCGGATAAAGAAGTATTCTCGGAATTGGATTTCAATTTGGAAACGGTAGAGGAGCGTCTTCGCCAGCTTGCATTCTTAAATCGCGGTGTGGAAATTATTTTGATTGACGAGCGAATCACGATGGCGGAAGCAAAACGCGCGCGTATGCTTTATGAGGACGAAGAAACTATCACCGAAGAGGGTGAAACGCCGGTGGAAGAGTCGCTTGAAGAAGGCCTTCTGATGGTCAACAATCTTTGTTTGGCGAATTGGACGAATTGGCATTGGAAAGCGAACCGTATCGTATCACCTTTAAATACGAGGGCGGTATTTCCGATTACGTAAAGAGTTTGAACGATGGAAAGAAAAAGCTTTACGCACAACCTATTTATTATAAAGCGACAAAAAATGGAATTCAAGTTGAATTTTCCATTCAGCATACGGGCGAATACCGTGAAAGCATGTTCTCGTTTGTAAACAACATTCCCACGCCTGAGGGCGGTTACCATGAAATGGGCTTCCGTTCGGGTTTGACGAGAGTTTTGAATGAATACGCAAGAAATAACGGCTTTTTGAAAGAAAAAGACGCTAATTTCCAAGGGGACGACTTTAGCGAAGGCTTGTCGGTTGTATTATCCATCAAAATGGCAAGTGTTCAGTTTGAAGGGCAAACCAAGACGAAACTTGGTAATACGGAGGCTAGACCTGCTGTAGAAGCAACCGTAATTGAAGGGTTTAACGAATTTAAAAATATCCGTGGTTACAAAAAGACCATGGAAGAAATCATTAAAAAAGCGCAAGGCGCAGCAAAATCGCGTATTGCTGCAAAGACAGCAAAGGATAATGCCCGTGCGAAAAACAGTATCGACGGCTTGACCTTGGTTGGTAAGCTTGCAGGTTGTTCAGGGAGAAAGCCCGAACTTAACGAAATGTTTATCGTTGAGGGTGACTCAGCAGGCGGTACGGCAAAGCAGGCGCGTGTAAGACAGTATCAATCCATTTTGCCTTTGCGCGGTAAGCCGTTGAACGTAGAAAAGAAGAAGCTTTCTCAAATTTTGGAAAACGAAGAAATTCGTACGATGATCAGCGCAATCGGCGCAGGTATCGACCCTGATTTCAAACTTGATAAAATTAATTACCACAAAGTTATCATTCTTTCGGATGCCGACCAAGACGGTATGCATATCCGTTGTATTTTGCTTACATTCTTCTTCCGTTATATGCGTCCTTTGGTAAATGCAGGGCACGTATATATCGGTATGCCCCCCTTATATAAAGTGTATAAAGGGGATAAGGTAGAATACGCTTACGATGATAAAGAGTTGGATGAAAAAATTAAAAAGCTCGGCAACGGCTGTAAACTTCAACGCTATAAAGGGCTTGGTGAAATGAATGCCGACCAGCTTTGGGAAACGACAATGAATCCTGCTACCCGAAATCTTATTCAAGTAACGGTAGAAGATGCGGCAAAGGCAGAGCGTATGATTACGACTTTGATGGGCGATAAGGTAGAAGGAAGAAAAGAATTCCTTGCAAAATATGCAAACTTCGATAAGCGCGACGGCTTCATCGAAAGACGTAAACAGGCAGAAAAGAAGGAGGAGGAATAAGATGGCAAGAAAGAAAAACGAGCCGGAAATGATTGAACCGCAAGGTCAATTGTTTGTAGAGCCTCTTGAAAACGTACTGCACACCTCCATGCTTCCCTATGCAGAATTCGTTATCCTTGATCGTGCGCTTCCCCGCGTAGAAGATGGTTTGAAGCCCGTACAAAGAAGAATTCTTTATACAATGAAAGAAATGGGCTTAACGCCCGATAAGCCTCATAAAAAGAGTGCGCGTATTGTCGGTGACTGTATGGGTAAGTATCACCCTCACGGCGACAGTTCGGTTTACGATGCGATGGTACGTATGGCGCAGGATTTTAATATGGGCAAAACCCTGATTGACGGCCATGGTAACTATGGCTCTGTCGATGGTGACCCTGCGGCTGCTATGCGTTATACCGAAGCTAGAATGCAACCTTTGGCGTTGGAGCTTTTGCGTGATATTGACAAGCAAACGGTTACCTTCTCGCCTAACTTTGACGATAGCTTGGAAGAACCCGACGTATTGCCTGGCCGTTTCCCCAACTTGCTTGTAAACGGTGCTTCTGGTATTGCGGTAGGCTTGGCAACCAACATTCCTACCCACAACTTGGAAGAGGTAATCAATGGTGTAGTTGCATACATTGATAATCCTGCAATTTCTTTGGAAGAAATGATGGAATATATCCCGTCGCCCGATTTTCCTACGGGTGGGGTAATTATTGCCAACGAGTTGATTCAAGCGTATAAAACGGGTCGTGGTAAGATCACGCTTCGTGCAAAAATTTCAATTGAGAAGACGGATAGCGGCAAGACGAATTTGGTGATTACGGAATTGCCGTATCAGGTAAATAAGGCGCAAATGCTTCGTAAAATCGTAGAATTGCGTGAAGAAAAGAAAGAAGAACTTGCATGCTTGGATCACGTTTCGGATGAATCAGACAGAACGGGGATGCGTGCTGTGATTCGCTTGAAGAAAGACGCTGATGTGGAAGCTACCTTAAAATGTCTTTATAAATATAGCGACTTAGAGGTAACTTTTGGTATTAATATGGTCGTAATTGCGGATG
>JAFVQP010000068.1 GCA_017504735.1 Clostridia bacterium
GATTAAGGGTAAGGAATTATACGGCATAGCCATAGACCTGGACGAACAAGACGGTGGATATCCTACTCCTTTTGCACGGTTGACAGCAAACTTCGGTGAGTTCATCGGACTCAAAAATGCGGCGTATATCGACACGAATAATTGCAGGTCTGCCGATCAGCTTCTAAAAGCGGGAATCGCGCAGGATACTGGTTTGACAAAAACAGGCGCGTACTGTCGGTATCCATTATGGATATTCGATGAAAAGTTCTTAAAGGAACACGGCGCGGAGAATTATGCGGAATATGAAAAAGCCTATAACCAGTATATGGGCATAGAAACAACGGACACAAAACCCGAACCTGAAGAAAATGAAGGTTCGGGTTTTGTTATAAATCAATAAGAATAGGAGGTAAAGAGTATGACGGTAGGATTCAGTTTTGTGATTGGATTTCTTCTCGGCGGGTGTTGCGCGGGAACGGCAATCGGTTTTGCTGTTGTAAAACATCTCGTCACGCACAGGCAAAGTAAAAAGGACTAAATAAACCCCAAGCGGTGTCAATCGTTCCAAAAAGGAAGGTTGCGCCGCTTTTCTTTTTTGGGACGGATGTTGCCGCGCATGGGAAAGAGAGGTGGTAACTATTAAAACTCCGGTGACACGAGTGGGGAATAAGTCGTCCATTCTCCATATTTTATATGCCGTGTTTCCATTAAAGTACGGACGATTTATCGACGTATTCGGCGGCAGCGGGAGCGTACTGCTAGGGAATCCCAAGCCCCCGCCGTTTGAAGTGTACAACGATTTCGATAGAAATCTCGTCAACCTGTTTCGATGTATGAAAGAGAGGACGATGGCGACGATTCGAGAGCTGGGATTTTGTAATCTCAACAGCCGAGAAGACTTCAACGCTATCAAGAAATTTTTTGAATACGAAACGTTTACCGACGAGTATTTCGGCGAGGAACTATTCTTGACGGAAATCATGTTCCCCCCGCCTGAAGCGAAGGAATTGCAAGAACTGCGGACGCGGATAACGCAAGATTACGACGTGCGCAGGGCGGCGTTGTTTATGAAACTTTTGCGGTACAGTTATTCAAGCGGTTGCAAATCGTTTGCAGCGCAGCCGATGGATATCCGCAAGATATTCGGCCTTATTAAAGAGTTGGAAAGGCGAATGTCGAGTGTGATAGTCGAGAACCAAGACTTTGAAGCCTTGATAAAACACTATGACCGTCCCGACAGCTTTTTCTACGCAGATCCGCCGTATTTTTCTACGGAGGATATGTATGCGGTAGGGTTCAATTGGCAGGACCATGTACGGCTTCGAGACACTTTGCAGAACATAAAAGGCAGGTTTTTGTTGTCCTACAACGACTGTCCCGAAATTAGGGAACTGTACCAAGGATTTTCAATCTTTGACTTTTCACGCGTGCATTCTATGGCGCAAAGATACGACGCAGGAAAAGAGTTTAAAGAATTGCTCATAGGCAACTATGACCTATACGAAAGGGAACGGGAGAAGCCGTTGCAATTAACCTTCTTCGAAGCACAAGAAGAAAACTTCGATTTTGAAAAAATATTAAAGGAGTGCATTATATCATGCAAGATAAGACGGTAAAAAAAGGCAATTTTATTTTCTTTGCAATGCCTGTAGAGGCAATGGAAGAATCGGGTATCAGCGAAGGCGACTTGTTGCAGATTTCTGCGACGAAAGGCGCAATCCTTATTGAAGCGGTAACGGATAAAAAGGATATCGTATGTAATGGGGATTGCGAGAACTGTCCGATCAATGAAACGGACTGCGACGGGGACTGTGAGAAGTGTCCCTGCTATAACAAATGCGAGTAAGACAGGAGGTGAATTATGGGAAAGATTTATCGCATTTTAGGAAAAAGGGGACGCATCACGCTCCCTTACGAAATCAGAGAAAAGGTAGGATTTTCTCAAAACGACGTGTTATCGTTCGCCGCATCGGAGGACGGGAGAAGCGTAGTCGTAAAGCGCGAAAAGATTTGCGATTGTTGTAAAGAAACGGTGCAAAAGGACGGGAATGAAATCACTTTGTACGATTTCTTGAACGGCTTATCGCCTGAACAGCAGAGGGCGGCGCTTGTACATTTGTCGGTGAAGTGGGCGCAGCTCCAAGGTGACGGCAATGGGCAAGTATAAGCCGTTGTATACTTGGTCGAAAGACGCGGCAAAACGTTCGGGACAAAGCGATTTATGGGACGAAAGCTATAACGAAAACTGCCGATGCGCAAGAGCGATTGAGCGTGTAATTAAAATGAATTACCGTGATAACCGCTTGGACGGTGAAAGCGCGAAGAAAGTCATAGACGAATACGGTCACGACAGAGTGAATTGGGTGTTGGCGAACACCGTTCAGATGTCTCATGATGACGGCAGGTACAGCATGGAAAACAAAAAATGGTCGCGCGGGTTTATGATTCCGCCCGATTCGAGCATAAAACGCTCGACGTTTTCTGTAACATCGCATCCTGGGTTGGTGGATATATTCATCAACCAAGCCCGAAAGGAATGGCAGAAGTTAGGTCTGTACGAATCGGACAGCGTATACGAAAACAGCCGTTCGGCATTGGATTACAAAGGAAAGGTGGTAGTCATATCCCCGAATGCGCTTCAAGCGGAATATAAAACGCCCGAAGACCAACTTTTCTATGCGACTTTCGGCAACGGTTGCCGTCCCGACTCGCTCGGCACGAAGGTTTACGGAAAGTTTTTGAAGGACGGAGCAGAAGACGTATTTTTGCGCAGTGAGATTGAAGGGGTAATGAAGCTGGAGCTTCTGCCGGATTGGGCAAAAGAAAGATACGCAGAACTGAGCGGACAGGAGGTAGAAAATGAAAGTCAAGCAGTATCAAACGAACAGAATCCAACAGGGTAAGGGGGTGAAATGAACAGGGTATTAAGCGCGCAGGCAAGGAAGTGGCTGCGTATGAAAAAGAAAATCTACGTATGCGCACCGTTCGGGGAAGACGTGGAAACGGAACTTGAAAATTCGGTGCGATATTATGATTTTACGCTTAAAAGCGATTGCGTACCCGTAGGACCGCACGCCTTAGCGAAAATGATTGGGGATGGAAATACCGTCGATGTCAAGCAAATGCGGCAGGCAGGTATGAGTCTACTGTGGTTTTGCGACGAAATTTGGGTATTCGGCGAACAGACGGAAAGTATGCAAGACGAAATCCGTTTCGGTAAGAACATGAAGATACGGATGCGAAAGATTTCAGAGAAAGAAATTAGAAAAATTGTAGGAGGATAAAGGAAAAATGAAAAGGAAACATTGGATCATTTTGATTGGCGTACTCGCGCTGGTTTGCATTGTAGCGGCGTTTACGATTTCGGGTGTAGTAGCATCGGCAGACACGGGTGACGTGGCGGGTGCAGTGGAGAATACTTGGAACGACGCGCAGGTGCAAATCAAGCAGGTGGTGAATAACGTAATTTTCCCGATTGTGGACTTGATTTTGGCGGTCATGTTTTTCATTAAGCTGGGGACTGCGTACTTTGATTACCGCAAGCACGGTCAGTTTGAATTCGTAGCGCCTTGCATTTTGTTTGCATGTTTGGTGTTTACGCTTACGGCTCCGTTGTATGTATGGGATATCTTAGGGATGTAGCATATGGATTTTTTTGAAAAAGAATTACGGGGTATGTTTGAGAAACATCAGCTGCTCAAAGAACAGAAATACTGCGGAAACGTATTATTGGCGAAATTGGACGGAGAATTGAGGGTAAAACTGCAATTCGTAACCCA